>NZ_SRLV01000157.1:0-8843 GCF_006518205.1 Myxococcus sp. CA005
GGCGGGCCTCGTCTTCCAGCCGCACGCGCTTTCCCTCCGCCACCAAATCCCAGAGGCCCAGCAGGTTCTGGTACAGGCGCCGGGCGATTTCGGGGGAGGGGAAGCGCGGCTCTTCGTCGAACAGCGCGGGGATGACGTCGCTGGGCGGCGTGCCTTCGGCGCGGGCGTCCCGCATGCGTTCGAGCACCTGGGCGCTGTCCAGCCCGCTGTCGGCCAGGTCCAGCAGGCCATCAAGCGTCTGGGCGCCCTCGAAGTGGCGTTGGAAGTCATCACCTCTGTCGCGGGAGCGGCTCATGTGGGCAGGCACGCTAAGCACAGCGGGCGGGCGGGCGCACGCGGCTTCATGACTCGCCGGGCCATTCGCCCATCAGTTCGTCCTGGCGCTCCTTGGGATTGGAGGTCCACGCGTAGTCTTCCGGGACGTGGCCGCCTCCGTGCGCGGCCCAGCCATCCCAGCTCACCTGCGCCTTCATGAAGGCGTCGGTGGGTTCGTCCGTGACTTCGGGGCGGTTGGCGGGGACCTCGAAGGGCGTCTCGATGGGCTCATCAGGAAGGGTGATGGCCATGGCTCAATCCTCCTGGTGTGAACAGTAGGGAGGCTCCAGGTGCGAGAGGAGCGGGGCCGACAGGCAGGCGAGCGGTGGGTCGTCTTTTGTTTTGGGACCTTCGCACCTAGTCTTCGTTCACACATGGCAGAAACCTCCGTGGAAACGTTGAAGACTGCGGTGCAGGCGCTCTATCGCGTCCACGCGGTGGAAGGCCCGCCCGGCGAGAATGGGCTGCGCACCGTCTGGCACCTGTGCCCGGACGGCGCGGAGCTGATGTCCCTGGTGGATTCAGAGGGGCGCGTGCGCCGGCAGGAGCTCACGCTGCTGGAGGACCACTACGTGTGGGCCAGCGGTGAGGGCGTGCGCACCGGCTACCTGGAGCGCGGCGGCGGCAAGCCCACGGCCGCGGCGGTGGTCCAGACGGACCCGGAGCTCGTGCCGCAGCGGCTGATGCGCGCCGCGCTCGCCATGGGCACGTACACGGGACAGGACCGCTACCTGCTCCACATGCAGCGGGTGCTGGCGCTGGCACGCGAAGGCTTGGAGATGAAGGGCGGCCTGACCCGTCCCTCCGAGCCCACGCTGCCCGCCGTGGAGGCGCCAGTCGTGTCGACGGCTCAGGCCGCCGTCTTCGACGTGCCGCCCGCTGCGGTGGCGGTGGTGGAGGACGTCACGCCTCCGGTGGTGCGGCGCGGTGAGGGCGTGACGATGCTGCTGGTGCTCGCCCTGGGGTTGCTGGTGGGGTTCGGGATGCTGGCGTTCATCTTGATGGGCTGAGCGGGGCTCACGTCTCCGGAGGGCGGCTGCGGCATGCTCCCCGAGGGGCTCTCGCCGTGTTCGGCGGGAATGGCCACCGGCGCGTGTTCCGTGGCGGAGCTCACCGGGTGCGCATCCAGCACCAGCAGCACGGCCACCGCGGTGGCGGGCACCAGCCGGGCGGACCAGCCCAGCGGCGAGTGGGAGTCTTCTCCGGCGCGCCGGGCCATCAGCGTCAGTCCCAGCACCGCCAGCACCCCGGTGCACGTCCACCGCAGCGCGCGCAGGTTCGCCGTCGCGGCGAGCCCCGTGGCGATCAGCTCCGAGCGCTCCGCGTCCGGCATCCGCGCCAGGCTGGTGAGGAAGCTCAGCAGGTGGCGGGCCTCGAGCGCGCCCACCATGGCCACCGAGGCCAGGGACGCGGAGACGCCGCTGGCCAGCAGCAGTCCGCGGTTGCGGGAGCCCGCAGGCTCCCGGAAGCCCGTGGGGCCGAAGTGCGCCAGCGCCAGTCCCAGCGCCAGCCCCAGCAGCAGCGCGGTGCTCGTCCAGGCGCCCAGCAGCCGCGGCGCCATGGCCTCTCCCGTGCTGGTCGCAAGCACCAGGCCCGCCTCCACCGTATCCAGCCGGGGCAGGGAGGCCAGCACCCGGTCCATCAGGACCTCGGTGCCCATCAACCCCAGCATCCACGGCAGGGTGGCCAGTCCCAGCATCGCGGACAAGGGCACCCGCCGATCCATGCCGGAGCCGACCAGCGCCAGGGACAGCAGCGGCACCTCCAGCGCCAGCGCCATCGCCACCAGCGCGGCGAATGGCCCGGCCGCCTGGAATGCGTGCGACACCCCGGCCATCCCCTCCAGCAGGGGACCCAGTGTGAAGCACCACACGAACACTGTGATGGGCACGGCCAGCGCCACGGCCAGGCCGGGCGCGAGACGAAGCCGGAGCGGAACGAGCATTTCAGGAGAGAGTAGTCTCTCCGGTTAAGCCTGTGAAATTAGACCGGGGGACGACCCACGAGCCAGTAGATGACGCTCGCGAGCACTCCTGCGATGGGAGAAACGAGCACACCCAGCAGGTAGAGCTTGGGACACCCGCCGCCGTTGCAACCGATGCGGCCATAGGCGAGGACGCCGGCCAGCAGCAGGGGCACGTGCATGCCCATGAGGAAGACGCCCACACCGCGCAGCACGAGCCCGCGGTACCAGGTGCGTGTCCACAACCGGAAGACGACGGGGAGCAGCAGCAGCGTCAGGGTGGCCGCGGTGGCCAGGGTGCCCTGCCGAGCCGACACCGCCACACACGCCAGGGCCGCGAGCGCCAGGGCGGGGACGAGCAGCAAGGCGTTGAGGGAATGGGGCTCCCGGGGACGCATCGAAGTCAGCTAGGGACGCTGGCAGAGCGACGGTGGAGGTGCAAGGACGGAAGCGGGAGGGATGTCCGGCATCAGCCAGGGCCGCGCGCCGCCTTCACGCCGCGACGGCGCCTTCGCCCAGGAGCTGCGTGTACCGGCCCCGCAGGGCGAGCAGCTCCGCGTGGGTGCCGGCCTCCACCACGCGGCCGGCCTCCACCACGGCAATCAGGTCCGCGTCACGCACCGTGGACAGCCGGTGCGCGATGACGAGCACCGTGCGCCCCTTCATCAGGGCCACCAGGCCTTCCCCCACCGCGGCCTCGCTCGCCGCGTCGAGCGCGCTGGTGGGCTCGTCCAGCAGCAGCAGCGACGGGCGGCACAGGAAGGCCCGCGCCAGCACCAGCCGCTGCCGCTGTCCGCCGGACAACCGGCCGCCGCGCTCGCCCACCAACTCATCCAGGCCGCCGGGAAGCGAGCGGACGAAGTCGTCCGCGTGCGCCAGCCGCAGCGCTTCCCACAGCTCCTCGTCCGTCGCCTCGGGCCGGCCCAGGCGGAGGTTGTGCCGCACGGTGCCGGAGAAGAGCACCGGCTCCTGGGGCACCCACGCCACCTGGCCGCGCACGCTGGAAGGCTGGAGCGCCGTCAGCGGCGCCCCGTCCCACAGCACCTGTCCGCCCGACGTGGGCAAGAAGCCCAGCAGCACGGAGAACAGCGTCGTCTTGCCCGCGCCGGAGGGCCCCACCAGCGCCACGCGCGCGCCAGCGGGCACCACCAGGTCCACCCCGCGCAGCGCCTCGCGCCCGTCCGCGTAGGTGGCCCGCACGCCTTCCAGCCTCAGCTCGCGCGACAGCGGCCCGGCGGCGTCGCCCACGTCCGGCGCGGACGGCTCGTCCGCCATGGCGAAGAGGCGCTCCGCGGCGGCCATGCCCGTCAGCACCTGCGACAGCGTGCCGCTGAGCGACTTCACGGGCTGGTACAGCAGCAACGCGGCGGCCATGAAGGAGAGCAGCCGCCCCGCCAACGCAGGGTCCGCCGCCACCGCGCGCGCGCCCCAGGCCACCGCCATGGCCACGCCGGCGATGCCCAGGAGCTCCACCGTGGGGCTCACCGCGCCGCGCAGGAAGAGCGAGCGGCGCATCTCCCCCAGGTACTTGTCCGCCTCCACCTCGAAGGCCTCCAGCGCCCGCGGCTGTCCGCGGAAGGCCTGCACCACGGGCAGGTTCTGGAGCTGCTCGGCGGTGAGCGCCGTCAGCGAGCCCAGCCGCTCCTGCGAGCGCGTGGCCACCTTCTTCAGTGAGCGCGCGAAGCGGTTGATGGGCAGCACCGTCACTGGCACGACGACGAAGGTGAAGAGGAACAGCGTCTTGTCGATGAGGAAGCAGGTGACGAGCAGCGCGATGATTTGCAGCCCGTCCTTCACGTAGGACGTGAGCGCCTGCGTCACGGAGAACTCGACCAGGGGCACGTCCGCGGTGAAGCGCGCCAGCAGCTCACCGGAGTGCCGCCGCTCGAAGAACGCGGGCGGCTGGCCGAGCAGCCGTCCGTAGAGGAACCCGCGCAGGTCCGCCATCACGCGCTGTCCCAGCCGCTGCATCAGCCCGCCCTGGAGGAACTGCGCGGTGGCCTTCACGATGGCCACTGCCACGACGAGCAGGGGCAGCCGCTTGAGCAGGGCGTCTCCCGGCAGGGATACCCCGGCGACGGTGACGGGCTCGTGGGTGAGCAGCGCGCGCAGCAGGGGGCCCACCACCCAGGCATAGGCGGACGTGGCGATGGCCGCGGCCACGGACGCGCCTACACCCGCGGCGAGCAGCAGCCGGTACGGGCGGAGGTAGCCGAGGAGCCGACGATAGACGTGAGGAGAAGGACGGGGAGCCACTGTTCGGCGGCGGACTCTGTCACTGAGTCGCCAGAAGGTCCAAGGCTACCGGGTTTCGGGGGCTGGTGCCCTGTCGGTTGCCCTGCCACCGGGCGTTTGCGGCGCCCGGGCCAGTTCCATTGCCCACCTTCAACCCTGCGGACAGGTTCAGGGGAGCCATGGAAACCAATAACGAAAAAGAGGCCCTGTTCAATCCGGGCTGTGAGCCGGTGGTGGAGGACGAGGAGCGCCGGCGGCTCCTGTGGCTGATGGCCGAGTACTTCCGCACCATCGGTTATACGGACATCAAGGCGCGCCTCCCCGGCTTCATGCCTCCTCCCATCCTGTCGGGGACCATCGAGGACCATCGCCCCGACTTCACCTGTCGGCAGTCGGATTCGGCTCGCACGCCCATCATCCTGGAAATCGTCACCCCGCACATGGTGGACGAGCCCACGGCGGAGAACCGCTGGAGCCTCTTGGCCAGCGCCGCGAAGCTGTACAACGCGGAGCTCCACTTCGTGGTGCCCAAGTGGGCCGCGACGGGCGCGGTGGACCCCGGACTCAAACGCAGGCTGGCCCGGATGGAGCTGACGGCCAACCGCGTGTGGACCGTCTGACGGCTTCCTCTCTTCCCACCACGCCACCCGCCCGGATGCCCGTCTGGCACCGGGGGGGCGCGGGCGGTGCGTGTCCCCACTGGATTGCCGGTGCGTTTCGCTGCGTTATAGTGACTCGAGATTTTACGTAGCGTAAAAAAGCACAGCAAATTCCAGGGGTTGTAATCAATGTCAGCGGCGGCGGGTCAGAAACGCGACTACTACGAGGTCCTGGGCGTCCAGAAATCTGTCTCCGCGCAGGAGCTCAAGAGCGCGTTCCGCAAGGTGGCGCTGCAGTACCACCCGGATCGCAATCCGGGGAACTCGGACGCCGAGGAGAAGTTCAAGGAGGCCTCGGAAGCCTATGAGGTGCTGAGCGACCCTGAACGGCGGGCGAAGTACGACCGCTTCGGGCACGCGGGCAACCCCTTCGACGGCTTCGGTGGCGCCGGGGGCGGGTTCCAGGGCGTCAACATCAACGACATCTTCGGCGAGATTTTCGGCGACATCTTCGGCGGTGGCCGGGGAGGGCGGCGGACGAGCTCGCGTGGCGCGGACCTGCGCTACAACCTGGAAATCACCTTCGAGGAAGCGGCCTTCGGCTGCCGGCCCAAGGTGACCATTCCCCGGCCGAAGAAGTGCGACACCTGCTCCGGCTCCGGCAGCAAGAGCAACACCGGGCCCCGGCCCTGCTCGGCGTGCGGCGGCAGCGGCGAGCTGCGCTACACCCAGGGCTTCTTCGCGGTGTCCCGGCCCTGTGGTGACTGCGGCGGCACGGGCGCGGTGGTGCCGGACCCGTGCACGCGTTGCAAGGGCTCGGGCAAGGTGCCCTCCGAGGAGGTCATCGAGGTGGCCATCCCGGGCGGCGTGGACAACGGCACGCGCGTGCGGCTGTCCGGCATGGGCGAGCCTGGAGACCGGGGCGGTCCGCCGGGTGACCTCTACGTCACCGTCATCGTGAAGGAGCACCCGCTCTTCCAGCGCGAGGAGTACGAGGTCTTCTGCGAGGTGCCCATCTCCTTCACGCAGGCGGCGCTGGGCGCGAAAATCGACGTCCCCACGCTGGACGGCAAGGTGAAGATGACCGTCCCCAACGGCACCCAGTCCGGCAAGGTGTTCCGGCTCAAGGGCAAGGGCATCCCCCACCTGCACAGCCAGCAGCGGGGAGACCAGCACGTGCGCGTCGTGGTGGAGACGCCCACCGAGCTGTCGTCGAAGCAGCGCGAGCTGCTGGAGAAGTTCGCGGAGGCCTCCGGCGAGGAGTCGCACCCGCAGTCGAAGAGCTTCATCGCCAAGGTGAAGGAGCTGTTCGGCTGACGACGGTTGCGGGCGCGGGGCCGCGAAAGCGCGGCCTCCGTGCCGCGCCTGGTGGGCAGGCGGGCGCCGCGGCGCGGCAGGCCGCCGCGGGCACGGGCACTGCAAAACAGCGGTTCCTGGCAGTGGAATCTTCCCCCCGCTCGGGTGTCGACGGGGGCGCACCCCACTGCTATGCACGCCCCTGCCATGGATGTCCTGCCCACCCTGCGCCGCTCGCTCGTCATCGCCCTGGCCCTGCTGCTGACGGCCTGCCCCCGGTCCACCCGCACGCCCTCCGGAGGTGACACCGGCGGGGACCTGCCTTCGGGAGACCCGTTCCCCACGCGTCCTTCGGTGGAGGCGAAGAAGGACCCCACCGCCGACGCGGCGCTGGCGCAGGCATCCCAGACGGCCCGCGCCACCCCGGACAAGAAGAAGGCCGCGGAGGCCTACCTGTCGGTGCGCAAGGCGTATCCCGCCACCACCGCGGGCCAGGACGCGCTCTATCAGGCCGGCGTCCTCTTCTTCGAGTCCAAGGACTTCGTCAACGCGCGCAAGAGCTTCAACGAGCTGCTCTTCGAGAACCCGCTCCATTCGCGGGCGGATGACGCCAAGCACAAGCTGGCCGTCTCCGCGATGGAGGTGGGCGCCTACCGCGACGCGTACCAGACGCTCTCCAGCCTCGCCGAGCGCGCCAGTGGCGCCGAGCGCACCCAACTGCTCAACGAGGCCGCTCGCGCCGCGGAGGGCGCCGGCCTCTACGGGCAGGCGCTGCAGATTGCGGTGGACGAGGCGGGCCAGGCCCAGGGCGCTCAGGCGCAGGCCGCCGCGGTGGCCAAGGTGGAGGCGCTGGTGGAGGGCCGCGCGGGCTTCGTGGACATCGCCCGCGTGGCGGAGGGCCTGTCGCCGTCCAACCCGGCGTGGCCCGTCATCACCTTCAAGTTGGCGCGCGTCTACTACCACCTGCGGGACTGGACGCGGCTGGAGGAGACGCTGAACCGTTTCCTCGCCCAGGCGCCCGGCCACGCCTTCGCGCCGCAGGCCCGCGAGCTGCTGGCCCGCGCCACGCGCCGGGTGGAGGCCCGCCCCCGCACGGTGGGCGTGCTGCTGCCCATGACGGGCCGCTACCAGCCCATTGGCGAGGCGGTGCTGCGCGGCATCCAGCTGGGGCTGGAAGGCAGCGGCGTGGAGCTGGTGGTGAAGGACACGCAGGGCGACGTCAACAAGACGGGCCAGGCCATGGAGCAACTGGCCTTCGACGACGGCGCCATCGCCGTGTTGGGGCCCCTGCTGGCGGATGACTCGAAGCGCGCGGCGCTGGTGGCCGAGGAGCTCCAGGTGCCGCTGCTGACCATGAGCCGGCAGGACGGCATCACCGAGCTGGGCAGCTACGTCTTCCGCAACATGCTCACCAACGCGGCGCAGGCGGAGGCCATCGCCGACTACGCGATGAACGTGAAGGGCTACAAGCGCTTCGCGCTGCTGTACCCGAACATCCCCTACGGCGTGGAGCTGGCGGATGCCTTCTGGGACCAGGTGGTGGCGCGGGGCGGCGGCGTGCGCGGGGCGGAGCGCTATTCGCACGACCAGACGACCTTCACCACCGAGGCCAAGAAGCTGGTGGGCCGCTACTACCTGGATGACCGCGGCGACTACATCGAGGGCGTGCGCGACGTGCAGGGGGAGAACCTGGACGCCTTCCGCCGCCGCAAGGCGATGGAGAAGGTGAAGAGCGGCGTGGAGCCCATCATCGACTTCGACGCCATCTTCATGCCGGACGACTGGCGCCGCGTCAGCCTGGTGGCGCCCGCGCTGGCGGTGGAGGACATCGTCACCAACGCGTGTGACCCGCGTGATTTGGAGCGCATCCGCAAGACGACGGGCAAGAAGGAGCTGAAGACGGTGACGCTCTTCGGCGCCAACCAGTGGAGCAGCCCCAAGGGCCGCTCGGGGCTGCCGGAGCTGGTGGAGCGCGGCGGCAAGTTCGTCACCTGCTCGGTGTTCGTGGACGGCTTCTTCGTGGACTCGCAGCGTCCGGCCACGCGCCGCTTCGTGGAGCAGTACCGCGAGGCCTACCGGGCGGAGACGGGGCGGGACCCGGGTCTGCTGGAGGCCATTGGCTACGACTCCGGTCGGATGTTGCGGCAGCTCATGGAGCAGAAGGATGCACCGCGCACCCGCGCGCAGATGCGTGACGCGATGGCCAACCTGAAGGACTTCGACGGGGCCACCGGGCGCACGTCCTTCAACGCGAAGCGCGAGGCGGTGAAGCAGCTGTTCCTGTTGTCCATCGACAACAAGGGCGTCACGGAAATCAACGTCGAGAAGGAGCGGCAGAAGGCCGCCTCGGCGTCAGGAGGCTCAGGGACATGAAGTTCGCGAGGGGGGCGTTCGCACTGCTGGCGGGCGGGGTGGTGGCGGTAAGGGGTGGTAGC
>NZ_SRLV01000158.1:0-8074 GCF_006518205.1 Myxococcus sp. CA005
CCGTTTTTCATCCTCCCGCTGGAGCGCACGCCATGCACCCGCCCGTCCCGAGCCTGACCGACACCACCCTCGTCGCCGACCTGAATGCCCGGCTCCGGGACGTACCGGACTTCCCCAAGCCCGGCATCGTCTTCAAGGACATCACCCCCGTGCTGGCGGACCCGCGCCTGTTCGGCCGCGTCATCGACGCCATGTCGGCGCCCTTCCGGGGCCAGCACGTCACGAAGGTGGTGGGCGTGGAGGCCCGAGGCTTCCTGCTGGGCGCCCCCATCGCGCTGGCGCTCAACGCGGGCTTCGTGCCGGCGCGCAAGCCTGGGAAGCTGCCTCACCGCTCGGTGGTGGAGCGCTACTCGCTGGAGTACGGCTCTGACGGCGTGGAGATGCACGAGGACGCCATCCTCCAGGGGGAGCGGGTGCTCGTCGTGGATGACGTGCTGGCCACGGGAGGCACGGCGGAGGCCACCGCGAGGCTCGTGTCCCGGCTCGGCGGCGAGTTGGTGGGCTTCTGCTTCCTCCTCAGCCTGGACTTCCTCGAAGGCCCCAACCGCCTCGGGCGCGAGCGCGTGACGACGCTGCTGACCTTCTGATTGGCGCGTGCCGACCGCGAAGCGCTCCGGCCTCTCCCACCGGAGCGCGATGCCACGCCCGGACGACGGCACGCCCACGGGGATGAGCGGCGAGCAACCTTCAGTTGCATGTGAACGTCTCCCGCAGGGGTCATCCCGGGAAATCAGGAGCAGGATACTGGGCGAAGCATGAATTGATTGAGACAGCGGCCCCCCGCCCGGCCGGAACGGCCCCTGCCGTGTTGCCTGCTGACATGCGGGCCGGGCCTGCGCACCCTCCAACGAGAACCAACCAACGCTTCCACGGAGGGGACGACATGCCGGAAGTACACACTCGCGGCGGCGCCCGCATCCGCTACGACGACACGGGCCAAGGTGAGCCCGCGCTTCTCTTCATCCCAGGGTGGTGCACCACCCGAGCGAGCTTCCAGAAGCTGATTCCCCGCTGCTCCGCCTTCCGCCGTGCCCTGTCCGTGGACATCCGGGGGCACGGCGAGTCCGAAGGTGGAGGCACCGACTTCGACAGCACCACGGTGCTGGAGGACCTGCTCGCGGTCGTGGAGGCCAGCGGCGCGCGGCACATCGTCCCCGTGGCCATGTCCCACGCGGGCTGGTGGGCGCTCGACTTGCGACGGGCGTTGGGCCCAGCGCGTGTGCCACGGATGGTGCTGCTGGACTGGATTGCCACCGAGCCCACCCCGGCCTTCCTCCGCGCCGTGCGCGGGCTCCAGACGGAGCGCTGGAGCAAGGTGCGAGACAGCCTGCTCCAGGGCTGGCTGGAGGGGCTCGACGACGACGCCATCCACCGCTTCGTGCGCGACGACATGGGCGCGTTCGACGAAGCCATGTGGGCCCGGGCCGGGCGGGAGATTGAAGCGGCCTACGCCCGCGAGGGCTCTCCGCTGCGAGCGCTCGCCGCGCTGGAGCCCATGCCGCTTACGATGCACCTGTACGCGCGGCCGGAGTCACACGACTACCTGGCGGCGCAGGTGGACTTCGGCGCGGAGCATCCAGGTTTTCACGTGCTGAAGCTCCCCGCCACCAGCCACTTCCCGGCGCTGGAGGTGCCGGCGATGGTGGCCGCGGGCATCGAGGCGCTCGTCTCCGCGCGAGAGGTCCCCGTCCACGCGGACGCCGTTCCGGCCTGAGGCGGCGCGGGGACTACCGCAGTCCCAGGGCTTCCTTCATGCCATCGGTGCGCTCCCGGGCGCGCCGCATGGCGATGCGGTTGAGCTCGGGGTCCACGGGCAGCGGCATCCACGCCAGGTACCGGGCACCCGGGCCGCCATCTTCGGACTTCCCGCTCGCGACGACCATCGTCCGATGCTGGAAGGCCTCTTCCCAGGGGCCGCACCCCGACATGGAGAAGTGCTTCACGGTGTCGTCTTTCGCCTGCGTCCAGGCGATGCAGGGAAATTCGGAGCAGTCCACCGCCACCACGTCGAGCCCCATGCCGCACTCGTTGGCGGCACGGAAGGCCACGCGCTCGAAGCCCTTGGGCGTGAAGGGCTCCGGCAGTTCGGGCGCGAAGGCGAGGGGCCGTTCTTCGGGCGCCGTGTCATGCCCGCTACCGGGTTCGGCCGAAGCAGGCGAGGCCGGCTCCGGGAGCCTGCGAAGCACTGCGGCTTCACGTGCCGCCTTCGGCGCAGTCACCGACGCCTCCC
Source organism: Myxococcus sp. CA005 (assembly GCF_006518205.1). Taxonomy (NCBI): domain Bacteria; kingdom Pseudomonadati; phylum Myxococcota; class Myxococcia; order Myxococcales; family Myxococcaceae; genus Myxococcus; species Myxococcus sp. CA005. Next base: position 2,231 of record NZ_SRLV01000158.1, read on the forward strand.
GCTTCGGAGACTCCGACGGGCGGGGTGCAGGCCGTGCAGCGGGTGCGGAAGCCTGGACAGCGGCCTCCCCGGACGGTCCCTGCGGCGTAACGGAACCGCTGCTGAACCAGACCCCGGCGGAGAATGCCAGGGCCACGACGAGCCCCAGGAGCGCGAAGCGAAGCAGTTTCATGGCCACACCTCATTCATCGAGGATGAACTTCACGGGGCGCCCCGCCGCGCCGCAACAGTCCTCGGGCACGCCCTTGCCGGGAACAAGCGTGAGCGCCGCCCCCTGCACGCCCAGGCAGAGCCCCACCATGACGCCAGTCAGCATCATCGCGCGGGAGCAACGGGCGGTTCGTGTCATGCGGTCCACGCTAGCAGCGCCTGGGGCTCCATCCACATTCGGGCCCTCGCCCCCAGGGGCAGGTGGGATTGACGCCCTTGCCTGCCCTGTTTATAAGTTGGTCAAACAACCAATAAACACGCCCCATGCCCCGTCCATCCAACACCGAGGAGCGCCGTCAGCAGATTGTCGCGGGCCTGCTGAAGGTCATGTCGGAGCGCGGTTACGAGCGCGCTTCCGTGAGCGAAATCGCGAAGGCGGCGGGGTTGAGCGCGGGGCTGGTGCACTACCACTTCAGCGGCAAGCAGGAGATTCTCCTCACGCTGGTGGAGCAGCTCGCGGCGCAGGCGCGGCAGCGGGTGGCGACGCGGCTGGAACGGGTGAAGAGCCCGGACGCCCGAGCCCGCGTGGATGCCTTCGTGGAGGCCTTCCTCGCCACGGGCGACGACGCGGCCCCGGCGGCCGTCGCGAGCTGGGTCACCATCAGCGCGGAGGCCATCCGGCAGCCCGAGGTGCGAGCCATCTACGAGCAGGTGGTGCGCGCCGACCTGGAGCACCTGACGTCGCTCGTCGCCGCCGTGGTGGGACGGCGCAAGGCGCCCGCGCTGGCGGCCGGGCTGTTCGCCGCCGTGCAGGGCTACTTCGTGCTCGCCGCCAGCGTCCCGGGACTGGTCCCTGCGGGCTCCGCCGCCAGCACGGTGAAGCGCATGGCCGCGGGGCTGCTGGACCCGGCCGGCGCGAAGGAGGACGCATGAGGACGGCCACGAAGCTGGGGCTCCTCTCCAGCCTCTACCTGTCACAGGGGCTTCCCTTCGGTTTCTTCACCCAGGCCCTGCCCGTGCTGCTGCGCCATCAGGGCCTGTCGTTGCCTTCCATCGGACTGGCGCACCTGCTGGCGCTGCCCTGGGCGCTCAAGTTCCTCTGGGCCCCGCCCATGGACCGGCACGGTTCGGCGAGGTGGGGCCGGCGGCGCGGCTACATCCTGCCGCTGCAGTGCCTGTCGTCGGGGCTCCTGCTGGCGCTCGCGCTCCCCGAAGGCGGCCTGGACATGCGGCTGCTGATGGCCGCGGTGCTGGGCATCAACCTCCTGGCCGCCACGCAGGACGTGGCCACCGACGGGCTGGCGGTGGACCTGCTCGCGCCGGCCGAGCGCGGCTGGGGCAACGGCATCCAGGTGGCGGCCTATCGCGTCGGGATGATTCTGGGCGGAGGCGTGATGCTCGCTGTCTTCGACGCGGTGGGCTGGCGCCCCACGTTCCTCGCGTTGGGCACACTGCTGCTCCTGGCCACCGTGCCCATTGCCCTCTTCCGCGAGCCCCCCACCGCGCCCCCACCCGCTCAGAGCCTGGGCCTGCGATGGTGGTTGAAGCGTCCGGGGGCCGCCGCGTGGCTCACGCTGCTCGTCGTCTACAAGGCGGGCGAAGCCCTGGCCACCGGGATGCTGCGTACCTTCCTGGTCGACGAGGGCCTGTCGCTGACGGCCATCGGTTGGCTGTTGGGCGGCGTGGGCTTCACCGCGGGACTCGTGGGGGCGCTGCTGGGAGGCGGTTTGGTGGTGCGGCTCGGACGGCGACGGGCGTTGCTCGTCTTCGGAGGCATCCAGGCCGGCGCGGTGCTGCTCTACGCACTGGCGGCTCGAGGCCCCACGTCCCTGCCCCTGCTCACCCTCGTCTGCGGCGTCGAGTACGTCGCCAGCGGCATGGCCACCGCGGCCGTCTTCACCGCGATGATGGACGCCTGCCGGCCGGACCACGCCGCCACGGACTACACCGTGCAGGCGTCCCTGGTGGTGCTGGCCACGGGCGCCGCCGCCGCGCTGAGTGGCTTCAGCGCCCAGGCCCTTGGCTATGCCGGCCACTTCACGCTGGCCGCGCTCCTGTGCGCGGCGGGCACGCTGTACGCCGCCCTCACCTTCCACCCGCCCCGGAGCCTGGCCTCCGAGGCCGCTCCCGAGGTGTCGTGATGACCATCGCCGTCTACGCCGGCAGCTTCGACCCCGTCACCGCCGGCCACATGTCCGTCGTCCGGCAGGCGGCCCGCCTCTTCGGCCACGTCGTCGTGGTGGTGGCCGTCAACCCGGACAAGGAGAGCCTGCTGTCCGCCGACGAGCGCGTGGCCCTCCTGCGTGAAGCCGTGGCGCACCACCCCAACGTCACCGTGGCCCGCACGCAGGGGCTCATCGTCGACTTCGCGCGGGACATCGGCGCCAGCGTCCTGCTGCGCGGCGTGCGCGGTGCCATGGATGCCCAGTTCGAAACGACGCTGGCGCAGAACAACCGCGCGCTGGCGCCCGAGCTGTCCACCCTCTTCCTCCCAGCCGAAGCCCACCTGGCCGAGGTGAGCAGCAGCGGACTCAAGGCGCGCGTGGCGCGCGGCGAGGACGTTTCCGCCTTCTGTCCGCCGGCCGTCGCGACGAAGCTTCGGGAGCGACTCGACCCTTCCCTCCGGAGCCTGCCTTGAGCCTGTCCTTCATCACCCTTGGCATCGGCGACGCATTCTCCGCCCTGCGATATTCGTCCTGTTTCGCCGTGGAGGCGGAGGACCAGGTCCTACTCGTGGACTGCCCGCATCCCATCCGGAAGATGATGCGCGAGGCGTCCGAGTCCTCCGGCGTGCCCCTGGACGCGGACCGCGTCAGCGCCGTGGCCCTCACCCACCTGCACGCGGACCATGCGTCGGGCCTGGAGAGCCTCGGCTACTTCTCCTTCTTCGTGCTGCAGCGGAAGCTGGAGGTGCTGGCCCACCCCGCCGTCGCGGACCGGCTGTGGGAAGGCAACCTGGCCGCGGGCATGGAGTGCCTCATCGAGCGGCGCGGGGAGCCCCCCAACGACAAGCACTTCGAGGACTACTTCCGCCACACGCCGCTCTCCACGGAGACCGCCGTGCGGCACGGCCCCTTTCTCATCGAGAGCCGGATGACGTACCACCACGTGCCCACCACCGCGCTGCGCATCCACGCGGGGGGCCGCTGCCTGGGGTACAGCGCGGACACCGCCTTCGACGAGGGCCTCATCGACTGGCTCTCCAAGGCGGACCTCATCATCCACGAGACGAACTACGGCGTGCACACGCCCTACGAGAAGCTGGCGGCGCTGCCCGCCGAGCTGCGCGCCCGGATGCGGCTCATCCACTACCCGGATGACTTCGACACCAGCGCGAGCGTCATCGAACCGCTCGCGCAGGGCCGGCGCTACAACGTCTGAGGCGCGAACGAGCGCCCGGGAGATTCCACCCCGGGCGCCCGGTGCCGTCAGGCGCTACTGCGAGAAGATGACCAGCGAGTAGGGACCGATGGCGAACGACGCGTTGTGCGACAGGCCGTCCTTCGCGCCACTGTAGGCCACGGTGTCAATCGACGCCGTGTTGCCGAAGTCGCCCGAGTACCCGTTCCAGTCGCTGTTGAAGCGCGCGTACCACATGCCCCCGCGCGGGAAGCCGATGTTGTAGCTGGGGAAGTACGTGCCGCTGAAGTTGGCGACGATGACGACGTCATCCCCAGGCCCGCCGCTCTCCCAACGGTGGTACGCAATCACCTTGCCGCTGTTGTTGACGTGGTGGACGTTGACGTTGCCGCCGCGCAGGCCGCGCGTGTTGTTGAACCAGTTGCGGCGCAGACGGATGAGGTCGCGGTACAGCGTCCGGATGCCGCTGTAAGTGCTGTTCTTCCCCCAGTCCACGGGGTCCGTGTCCTGGAAGTAGCCGTCCTCGAGGAACTCCTGGCCCTGGAAGATCATCGGGATGCCAGGCGAGGTGAAGACGACGCCCGCCGCCAGCGTGGAGCGCTTCTTGGCGGCCCAGCTCCCCGCGTTGCCCGGCCAGATCTCCTCCGGGACGCGCGCCTTGCCGTTGGCCACCTCGTCGTGGCTCTCCGAGTAGATGACGCGCGCGGTGTGCCGCCCGCTGTAGCGCTGGGTGATGGCGTTGCGCACCGAGTTCATGTCACGGCCGCTGTCGTTCGACGCGATGACCGCCGCGCGGATGGCGTGCACGAAGTCGCCGCCCCACTGCGAGTCGAAGCCCGCGCCGCCCGAGGTGTCGGACGTGGCGTCGTTGGTGATAAAGTCACCACCGCCGAAGTCCTCGGCGATGCTGATCTTCCACGGCTGCGTGGCGTTGATTTCGCGGTTGATGGAGCGGAACACGCGCCACGCGTCGGGGATGGCGGTGGTGTCGCTGCCATTCTGCGTGCGCATGTACTTGGTGGCGTCCCAGCGCAGACCGTCACCCCGGAAGGAATGGGTGAGGTTCATCATCGAGTCGCGAATGTACGCGCGGACCTCGGGGCGGCCGTAGTCCGGACGGGTGTCGCCCCACGGCGTGCTCTTGCGCCAGTCGTTGTAGAAGTACTCGCCGCCCGAGCCCAGGCAGTCGCCGCTGAAGCACCACATGGGCAGGTCGCTGGGGCCGTAGTGGTTGTGCACCACGTCGAAGATGACGCCGATGCCACGCATGTGCGCCTCGTCCACGAAGCGCTTCATGTCATTGGGGTGCCCGTAGGCGCTCTCCGGCGCGAACGGGAAGGCAGCGTTGTAGCCCCAGGAGAAGTCACCGGCGAACTCGTACGCGGGCATGACCTTGATCATGTTCGCGCCCAGGTCCCGGACGTGGTCGAGCCTGGCAATCGCGCTGTTCCAGTTGCCGGGGCCGAAGCCGGGCGAGTCGTGGAACGTGCCGACGTGCATCTCGTAGATGATCATCTCGTTGAAGCCAGGGCTGCTGTACTGCTGCGCGTTCCACCAGTACTCGCCGTGGTCGTAGATGATGCTGGAGCCGGTGGAGTTCTCCTGCCACGCCGAGCGGGGGTCCGCCCGCCACGCGTCGCTGCCCCACTGGTTGCGGGTGATGAACTTGTACTTCTGGCCCTTCACCGCGCCCGCCACATCGCCAGAGAAGTTGCCGTTGAACTCGTTGCCCAGCTCAATCCAGGTGCCCCAGCCGTTGAAATCGCCCGAGACGAACACCCGGCTCGCCATCGGCGCCCAGACGCGGAACGTGGTGCCACCCGCATAGACGGTGGCGCCCATGCCGGGCCGCGTGGACGAGTTGAGCTGCTGGCTGATGACCGCCGTCTCTTCCGCGGAATCTCGCGGCGCTTCGAGCGCGGACTCCCCACAGCCGGCGGCAATCACACCCGCCAGCAGGAGCGCACTCCACCTGTTGCTGTGCCTCATGGATGACAACCTCCCTTGGTCAGGGAGCGTCCTAGCAACCGGCGTAAATCCCGCGCAAACGGCTCTGCACGAAATCTGTAATTTTCCATCACAACACGGCGCGTCAAACGTATCCACCGGCACACCTGAACCCCTGTGTGACACGCGCGAGAAGTTCCCAGCGCTCGCCATCGACGCATGAGTGCGATACGCCCCACACGTTGCGCCCCACCCAGGGAGCGCGCTGGGGAGAGCGACGCACGATGACGAAGAAGACAGCGCTGGCCCGACGTGAGGCCCTGCTCGCGTTGGCCGCGGTCCTTGCCAGCGGATGCGCCACGAGCCCCCCCTCCCCCACGCCCGCAC
>NZ_SRLV01000159.1:0-8061 GCF_006518205.1 Myxococcus sp. CA005
CCCCTGCCCCTTGCGCAGCCGCAGCCCCACCACCACCGTTGACACGTACGCGATGATGATGACCGCGAGCGACAGGGTGTCCGCGTGATTCAGCTCCTGGGAAGGATGAAGGAGAAGCCGCGCCAGGGTGATGACGAGCGAGAGGCTCGCGGCGACCGTGCGGAACAACACCAACCACACGAGCCGCGAACGAAAGGCGCCCCTCTCCGACGGGCGCACGCCCACCGCTGCTGACCTACTGGATGGCGCCGGCAAGCGAGAAGATCGGCAGATACATGCCGATGAGGAAGCCACCGACCACGCCGCCGAGGAACACCATGAGGACCGGCTCAATCATCGCCGTGAGGCTGTTGATGGCCGCGTCCACCTCGTCGTCGTAGAAGTCGGCGATCTTGTTGAGCATGGTGTCCATGGCGCCTGTCGCCTCACCGACGCCGATCATCTGGACCACCATCGACGGGAATACTTTCGTCTCGGCCAGAGGCCCCGCGATGTTCTTGCCCTCGGCGATCTTCCCGCGGACGTAGATGATGGCGTCTTCCACCGTGCGGTTACCGGCCGTCTTCGCGGTAACGTCCAGCGCGTCCAGGATGGGCACGCCCGAGGAAATCATGGTCCCCAGCGTGCGGGTGAACCGGGCCACGGCCACCTTGCGGAGCACGGGGCCGAAGACGGGCATGAAGAGGAACACCTTGTCCCAGAACTTCCGGCCACGCGGCTGGCGGTAGCTCCACGTGAAGGACATCACCACGGCGACAATCGAGCCAGCCACATGGAAGAAGTACTCCTGCGCCATGTGCGAGAAGTTCACGATCATCTGCGTCGGCCCCGGCAGCTCCGAGCCGAAGTCCGCGAACATCTTCTCGAAGACGGGCGTCACCTTCAGCAGCAGCACCGCCGTCACGCCGATGGCCACCAGGATCACGATGATCGGGTAGGTCATCGCGCTCTTGACCTTCGACTTGAGCTTCTCGTTCTTCTCCCGGTACGCCGCGAGCCGGTTGAGGATGGCGTCGAGGATACCGCCCACCTCACCCGCGGCGCAGAGCTGGACGTAGAGCTCGTCGAAGACCTTGGGGTGCTCCTTCAGCGCGTCCGCGAAGGTGCTGCCCTGCTCCACCTTGCTCTTGATGGCGAACAGCACCTTCTTGAAGGAAGGGTTGTCCATCTGGCTCGCGAGGATATCGAGGCACTGCACCAGCGGGAGGCCGGCGTCGATCATCGTGGCGAACTGACGGGTGAAGACGAGGATGTCCTTGCCTTCGACACCGCCGAAGCCGGGGATCGTGATGTCCCCGTCCAGCATGCTCTTCTTGCGCACCTTGACGGGGTTCAGCCCGAGGGACTTGAGGCGCGCGTTGACGGCCTCGACGTCCATCGCCTCCATCTCACCCTTTTTCGACTCCCCGCTCTTGGTCTTCGCCTCCCAGAGGAACTGGGCGGTGGCCTTCTTGGGAGTTGATGCCGACTTCACTGCTGGGGCTGCCATGAGCTGGACCTCCGCGGGTGCCGCGCCACTCTAACCGCTGATCTCCGAATCCCGGAACTAACGACCACCCGCTCCCCCGCCTGGCCGCTGCATTCCGGGCAAGGCCCCGCCGCCGCCCGTGGCCAGGATGTTGCGCAACTCCTCCGCGTCGCTAGAGCGTCCGAAGGCCTCGTCCTGGGTGATGAGCCGCCGCAGCAGCAGCGCCGCCAGGGCCTGGTTGAAGGTCTGCATGCCGAACTTCGCCTGGCCGACCTGCATGGACGAGTAGATCTGGTGGACCTTGTCCTCGCGGATCAGGTTCCGGATTGCGGGGTTGGGCACCATCACCTCCAGCGCCAGGATGCGGCCGGGGCCGCCCGCCTTCGCCACCAGCGCCTGGCTCATCACGCCTTCCAGCACGAAGGACATCTGCGCGCGGACCTGCGGCTGCTGGTACGGCGGGAACACGTCCAACACGCGGTTGATGGTCTGCACCGCGCTATTGGTGTGTAGCGTCGCGTAGCAGATGTGGCCCGTCTCCGCGATGGTGAGCGCCGCTTCAATCGTCTCCAGGTCACGGAGCTCACCGACGAGCACCACGTCCGGGTCCTGGCGGAGGATGTACTTGAGGGCCGTCTTGAAGTTCCGCGTGTCCGCCCCCACCTCGCGCTGATTCACGAGGCAGTTCTTGTGCGGGTGCAGGTACTCGATGGGGTCCTCGATGGTCATGATGTGCTCATGACGCTCGGTGTTGATCTTGTCGATCATCGAGGCCAGCGTGGTGGACTTGCCCGAACCCGTGGGGCCCGTCACCAGGATGAGCCCGCGGGGCTTCTTCACCAGCTCCGCCACCACCGGCGGCAGGCCCAGCTCCTGGAACGTCAAAATCTTGAAGGGAATGGTCCGGAACGCCGCGGCGACCGCGCCACGCTGCATGAAGATGTTGGCGCGGAAGCGCGACAGGCCCTTCACGCCGAAGGACAGGTCCAGCTCGTTGTCCTCTTCGAACTTGTGCTTCTGGGCGTCCGTGAGGATGGAGTAGCAGAGCTGCTTCGTCTCCACCGGGGTCAGCGGCGCCGTCTTCAAGGGGACGAGCTCGCCGTCGACGCGAAGCTGCGGCGGAGAGCCGGTGGTGACGTGGAGGTCGGAAGCGCCCTTCTCGACCATCGCCTTGAGGAGCTGGTGCAGGTTGGCCACGGGGGGATGTCCTTCGGGGGAGTGCGGTGGGAGGAAGGTTGACTAGAAGCGGTCCGGGGCGGTGTTTCCCACCACCTCTTCCAACGTGGTGGCGCCGTCCATCATCTTGCGAAGACCGCTCATGCGCAGGCTGCTCATGCCCAGGCGGATGGCCTCCTGCTTCAGCTCCGCGGCGGAGGCGCCGTTGATGACCAGCTCCTTGAGGCCGTCCCAGAAGGGCATGACCTCGTAGATGGCCACGCGGCCGCGGTAGCCACGGTCGTTGCAGTCGCGGCAGCCGACCTTCTCGTACATCGTGAAGGTGCCAATCTTGTCCGGCGGAACACCGGCGTCGATGAGCGCCTGCTCGTCCACGTTCTCCGCCGGCTTCTTGCAGGCCGGGCACAGACGACGCGCCAGACGCTGGGCGAGGATGAGGTTCAGCGAAGCCGTCACGAGGAACGGCTCGATGCCCATGTTGAGCAGACGGCTCACCGTGCCCGGGGCGTCGTTGGTGTGCAGCGTGGAGAGCACCAGGTGGCCCGTGAGCGCCGCCTTCACGCCGATTTCCGCCGTCTCGAAGTCGCGGATCTCACCAATCATGATGATGTCCGGGTCCTGGCGGAGGAAGGAGCGCAGCGCCGCGGCGAAGTTCAGGCCGATGTCGTCATGCATCTGCACCTGATTGATGCCGGCGAAGTTGAACTCGACCGGGTCCTCCGCGGTGCAGATGTTGGTGTCCAGGCCGTTGAGGCTGGAGAGCGCCGAGTACAGCGTCGTCGTCTTGCCCGAGCCCGTGGGGCCCGTCACCAGCACCATGCCGTAGGGCCGGTCGATGGCCTCCTTGAACCAGGCCAGCGGCTGCGCGTCGAAGCCCAGCTTCGTCATGTCGAGCTGGAGGTTGCTCTTGTCGAGCAGACGCATCACGACCTTCTCGCCGAAGAGCGTGGGGCACACGCTCACGCGGAAGTCCATCTCCTTGCCGCCGCCCATCTTGATCTTGATGCGGCCGTCCTGCGGCAGGCGCCGCTCGGAGATGTCCAGCGAGGCCATGATCTTCAAACGCGAGGTGATCGCGTTGCGCAGCTTCATCGGCGGGCGCATCACCTCGTACATCACACCGTCGATGCGGAAGCGGACGCGGAAGTCCTTCTCGTAGGGCTCGACGTGGATATCGGACGCGCGCTTCTTGATGGCGTCCATGAGGATGAGGTTCACCAGCTTGACCACGGGCGCGTCGTCCGCGGCCTTGGCCATCTCATCGATGTTCTCCGTCTCTTCCTTGGTGACCTCGATGTCGTCACCGACGTCGCCGACGATGTCCTCCAGCGACGGGCCCTTCTCCGCGTAATAGCGCTCGATGGCCTCGCGGATGGAGACCTCGGAGGCGACCACCGTCTCGATGTTGTAGCCGGTGAGGAACTTCAGGTCGTCCACCGCGAAGATGTTGGACGGGTCGCACATGGCCACGATGAGCGACGGGCCCGCGCGGTTGACGGGCACCACCAGGTGCTTCTCCGCCACTTCCTTCGGCACCAGTTTGATGATGTCCGGCTCGACGTCGAAGTCCTTCAGGTTGATGGCCGGCACGCCATATTGCTTGGAGAGGAAGTCGGTCAGCTTCGACTCCTCGATGGCGCCCGTCTTGACGAGCGCGGTGCCGATGCGCGTGCCGTTCTTCTGCTGCTCTTCCTGGGCCTTGCGCAGCTGCTGCACGGAGATGAGGTTCTCGCGAACCAGCAGTTCACCGAGTCGACCGGACATTCGTTGATGCCTCTTCCTTGAAGAAGAAAGAAGCGGGCGGGGGCCCGCCTCCGAGCTCAAAGACGCTGGAGCGGTGCCCGGGTGATCCTCACCCCATGGCACGGTTCCTGATTGCGAATTAGAGGGGAGCCGCGCGCGCGCGTCAAGGCGCGCTCGCCTGCTCCCCTGCTGTCACAAACCGTTGAACGGACACGGGAAAATTGCTCAGCTCTCCTCGCGCGCAATCACTGCGCGCGCGGCCTCCACGTCACGCTTGATCTGCCCCGTCAGCTCCACCACCGAACCGAAACGCTGCTCGGGGCGCAGGCGGTCGAGGAACTGCACGCGCAGCTCCTTGCCGTACAGGTCGCCGGTGAAGTCGAGCAGGTGCGCTTCGATCGTCACCTCCGTGCCGCCAAAGGTAGGCTTCACACCGATGTTCGCCGCACCGCCATGCCAGGTGCCCTTTGACTCGCCCGGCAGTTGGACGCGGATGGCATAGACACCCGGTGCGGGGCGCAGCTCGTTCTGCGTGTCCACGTTCGCGGTGGGAAAGCCGATGCCCCGCCCCCGCCCCGCGCCCGTCACCACCGTGCCATCCAGGTCGAAGGGACGGCCCAGCAGCCGCCGCGCCGCGGACACGCGCCCCTCCAGGATGTACTCGCGAACGCGCGATGACGACGCCACCACGCCATCCACCGTGACGGGAGGAACCACGTGCACCGTGGCGCCACGCCGTGCCGCGGCCTCGCGCAGCGTCTCCGCGGTGCCGCGCCGGGCCGAGCCGTAGGTGAAGTCGCTGCCCACCACGACGTGCGCGACGCCGAGCGCGTCGAAGAGCGCTGCCTCGAAGTCCGCGGGCGGCGTGCGCGCGTATTCGCGCGAGAAGGGTTGCACCACCGCGGCGTCCAACCCGAGCTCCTCGAACAGCTCCAGCTTGCGCGGCAGCAGGGTGATGAGCTTCGGCGCCAGCTCCGGCTGGAGCACCTTGCCTGGATGGGGATTGAAGGTGAAGGCGGCGGCCCGCCCGTGGCGGCGCGCCTCCGCGAAGAGGGCCTGATGGCCCACGTGCACACCGTCGAAGTTGCCCAGCGCGAGTGCCTGTCCGGCCAGCGCCCGGCCCGCGTCCGCCACCGCAGGGTAGACCTTCATGGGCTCCCGTATACTCCAGGCCTCGCGTTTTTCCCTGGCCAAACCCGTCGTCGCCGTGGTTGGTGGCGCCCGCCCATGTCCCGTCCTCGCCTGCTCCCCGAGCCCGTTGGCCTCAAGTTCGTCACCCAGGAGACCCCGCCGGACTGGGACGCCGAATTCGGTTTCAGCGGACCGCTCGAGCTGGAAATCGGCTCCGGCGCGGGCGGCCACGCCCTGGAATACTGCCGCCGCCACCCCGAGGTGCGCTTCGTCGCCTTCGAGTGGCGCAAGAAGTACGCGCGCGACACCCAGGACCGCGCGGACAAGGCGGGCCTGCGCAACCTGCGCGTCATCGAATCCGACGCCCGCTTCATCGTGCCCCGCATCTTCGCGCCCGATTCGCTCGCCGCCATCCACCTCCAGTTCCCCGACCCCTGGTGGAAGCGCTCCCACGCCAAGCGCGCCGTGATTCAGCCCGCGTTCGCCGAGCTGCTGTACGGCAAGCTCGCACCGGGCGGACTCTTCGACATGCGCACCGACGTCCAGGACCGCGGCGTGACGATGCTCGCCATCTTGGAATCCGTTGGTTTCAAGAACCCCCTGGGTTCAGGTGTTTTCCATCCCTATGACCCGGAGGAAGTGCCCTCCACGCGTGAGCGCCGCTACCTGGCCAGCGGGGAGCCCGTGTATCGGGCGCGGCTACTGAAGCCTGCCTGACGTCGCGCCACGGGCGCGCGCCGAGCCTCTTGCATCCCCGGTGCGGGCAGTAAGAATGGCGGGCAACCCCGCACCGCGCGCGGGACGATTGCACCGGGGGCGAGACATTCATGGCGGATGGCGAACGGAAGAGGACGCTGGAGGTCGCCCGCCGTGCCCCCCTCGCAGGGGAACTCAGTGGCCGCACGGTGCTCCTCGTGGACGATGACCCGGTGCATCTCCGGCACGTTCGCGACGGACTGGCCCCTCACGGTTACGTCTTCACCGAGGCCCATGACGGCGCCCAGGCGCTCTCCGCCATCCGGGAGTCCCGCCCCGACCTCATCCTCATGGACGTGGAGATGCCGGGACTGGGCGGCGTGGAGGTGTGCCGCATCATCAAGGCGAACGCGGGCGAGGACGGCTTCGGCTTCATCCCCGTGATTCTCATGACGGCCCGGCAGGCCGCGGGAAAGGTGGAGGGACTGGAGCTGGGGGCGGATGACTACCTGGTGAAGCCCTTCGACATGCTCGAGCTGTCGGCCCGCGTGAAGTCGATGCTGCGGCTGAAGGCGTTGCAGGACGCGCTGGTGGAGAAGAACCGGGAGCTGGACCGCGCCAACAAGGAGCTGGCGGCGCGGCGCGAAGAGCTGCTGGCGCTCACCCGCACGGATGCACTCACCGGCCTGTCGAACCGGCGCGCCTTCGAAGAGCGGCTGAACGACGAGTTCGCCCGCTCGCGGCGTTATGGAGCGCCCCTGTCCCTGGTGATGCTGGACATCGACCACTTCAAGCGCATCAACGACAGCTTCGGGCATCCCTTCGGAGACCACGTGCTGAAGGCCGTGGCCCAGACAGCGCGGGCGCGGCTGCGGGAAGTGGACCTGCTGGCACGTTACGGCGGCGAGGAGTTCATCGCCCTGCTCCCGGAGACAGGCCCCGCGGACGCGCTCCGGGTCTGCGAGCGGGTGCGCGACGCCATCGCCGCCCTGGAGCTGGAGCATGTGGGCGGGAGTGGCAAGCCGCAGTGCGTGCGGCTGACCGCGTCATTGGGCGTGGCCACGGTGCCGTCGGGCGACCTCCCGAGCGCGGAGGCGCTGCTGCGGGCTGCCGACGCCAGCCTCTATGCGGCCAAGGGAGCAGGTCGCAATCGCGTCCATCAGCACGCCGCGTGACATGTCCGAACCTCGGGCTTTCCCCCGGCGGCGCTTTGACCTAAACCCCTGTCCCCATGCGTCTCTCCGCGACGATGCCCTGGCTGGTAGCGCTGGTCCTGCTGCTGAGCCTGGGTGGCTGCAACCGGCCGCGCTTCGGCACCCCGCAGGACGCCTACACGTCCTTCCACCGGCTGGTGAAGCGAGGGGAGCTGCAGCAAGCGTGGGGCGCGCTGTCCAAGCCCACCCAGGACGCGCTGGCGCAGCGTGCGCAGGTGGTGGGAGAGGCCTCCGGGGGTGAAGAAAAACCGGAGCCCATGGCCCTCTTCTTCGCGAATGTCCCTCCGCCTCCGGATGTTACGGAGGTCTCGCTCGTCCGAGAGGAGGGAGACGTCGCGACAGTGCTCGTGCGCGCGGGAGAAAGCTCCCACGAGGTCCGGATGGTCCGTGAGCCATCCGGGTGGAAGGTCGACCTTTCAGCATCCCTCCAGCCGTAAAGCCGGGCATGCCCGGAAAACTCGCATCAGGTAACGTACGACTGTGAACGACAGGAAGACACGGCGGGTGATTCCCGCGGTCGAAGTCATCCGGCGCCCGGCAACGACGCCAGGCACTGCCGCTCCGACCCCGACTCCGGCGCCCACGCCGCGCCCCACGCCTACCCCGCGCCCCACGGGAGTGGCGCCCACGCCC
>NZ_SRLV01000015.1:0-135370 GCF_006518205.1 Myxococcus sp. CA005
CTCCCGGCCCGCCCCTTTCACCGGCTCGAGAACCCAGGCAAAGATGCCCACCGGGTTCGAGGCGGGGCTCTCCGAGGAACGCGATGCGCAAACAGCCGGTGGTGATGGTCGCGCTCGGTGGACTCGCACTGGCGCTGGCCGTGGCGCTCGTCCATGCCCAGGACGACTCGAGTGCTCGACCACCGCCACCCACCGCGCAGCACGGTCCATCGCTTCGAAAGCTCGACGCCCCCACACCCCCGCCGAAAGGCAACCACTCGCTCCGTGGCCGCGTGCTCGACCCGTGGCGCCGCCCCGTCGCGGGCATCCAGGTCTCCGCCACGCGCGAGATGCCCGGCGAGTCCCTGTCCGCACTTCCCTGTGACACACGCGCGCCGGACCTGTCGCTGTCCTCCGGCGACTGCATTGGAGTGCCCGAGGAGCAGGTGCGGGGCCTCGTCGAGGTGGGCCACGGCGGCGCGCCCGTGGTGGCCCAGGCCGTCACGTCGGCGGAAGGAACGTTCCGTCTCGAAGGCCTGCCCGAGGGCACGGTGGCGCTCTGGGGCATCGGCGAGCATCACGCCACGCTGGCGCTCGACGTCAGCACCGGCGCGCAGGACGTGACGCTCGTCCTCGCCCCGGGCCTCTTCCTTCCCGGCCGCGTCATCGTCGAATCCGGCGCATCGCTGCCCGGAGCCCGCGTGACGCTCTTCCACCAGGAGCACTCCCGCTTCTTCGATGCCAGGACTGGCGCGGATGGCCGCTTCGCCTTCGGTCCGCTTCCACCGGGCGACTACACCGTCGTCGCCACCAGCGACGGCCTGCTGACAGACTCCCTTCAAAACGTGGAGATGGAGGACCTGAATCCCATCGTCCTCCACCTCCCCCGGCGGCTGTCCGGGCGCGTGCTTGCCCAGGACACGCCCGTAGCCGGCGCGGAAGTCCACGTGGCGTACACGTCGTCCGTCACAGTGACGGACGACCAGGGCCGCTTCTCCTTCGAGCCACTCTCTCCAGGTGATTACGAGGTGCGCGCGGAGCACCAGGGCGCGTACGGCTTCGCCATGGTGACGCTCACCGAGGAAGACGGGGACGCGGACACCACCGTGCACCTGGGCACGCTCATCTATCTGGAAGGCACCGTTCGCGACGAGTCCGGGCGCCCCATCCCTGAAGCCCAGGTGGGCGCTGGCGCGGCCAGGGGGCGGGCCCCTCCCGTGGACTACGCCACCACGATGGCGGACGGCCGGTTCCGGCTGGGCCCGCTGCGGCGGGAGCCCTACATCTTCAACGTCCTCGCCTCCGGCTATCTGGGCACGCTGCGCGACGAAGTCGCCGCGCCTGGACTGCGTCTGGACTTCACCCTCGCGCGCGCCCACCTCATCCGAGGCACCGTCATCGACGCCCAGGGAACCCCGGTGCCCGATGTGGACATCGACCTGGACAGGGAGTCGCTACCCGACACCGAGACAGACCTCCAGCGCGTGGACGCCACCACGTCGGACGAGCACGGCCGCTTCGAGCTCGCGGTCCCCCATCCAAGGCGCTACGAAATCGTCTTCATCAGCCAGGGCCATCTGGAGGCGCGGGTGACAGCGGACGCGCCGGGCCCCGAGCTCCGCGTGGTGATGGAGGCGACCGCCCGCGTGGAGGGCACCGTCACGAGCGCCCAGGGCCTCCCCGTCCACCACATGGCGATTCACCTCGAGGATGACAGCGACACCGGGAACTCCCACACCGTTGAGAGTGACGAGGAGGGGCGCTTCTCCATCACCGGCGTGCTCCCGGGCACGTACCGCCTGCATGCGGGGACGAACACCCACCCGGCCACCCGAGCGGCGTCGCGTACCGTCACCGTGCACGGTTCGGAGGTCGTGAATGCCTCGCTGCGGCTGGAGACCGGAGCGCCGGTGTCCGGCATCGTCGTGGACGAGCGCGGGCGCCCGGTGGCGAACGCCACGGTAGAGGGGCAATCCCTGTCGGGCCGGCGCAGCGACCTCCCCCCCAGCGTCACCACCAGCGACGACGAGGGCCACTTCACCCTGCACCACCTGGCGGAAGGTGAGTGCTCGCTGCGCGCGGCGAAGGGCCGGTATGTGCTCGAGGCCACCGAGCCTCGTGCTCCCGGCGCCTCACATCCCGCGGTCCTCGCGCAGTCGGGAGCTCGCAACGTGCGGCTGGTGCTGCGAAGCCAGGGAAACGTCCATGGCCGCGTGGTGCGCGCGAATGGCACCCCCATCACCCGCTTCACCATCAACCAGGAGCCCTTCCGGGACCCCGAGGGGAGCTTCAGGTTCGACGCCCCCGTCGTGGGGACACAGCGGCTGACCTTCGAGGCCCCCGGGCTGACGCGCGCCGTGCGCGAGGTGCAGGTTCCCGCGGCCGAGGACCTGGACCTGGGGCAGGTGCGGCTGGAGGCTGGGCGCAACGTCCGCGGCCGAGTGGTGGACGCGGCGACGTCGAAGCCCATCGAGGACGCCATCGTCGAGGTCCATCTGCCGGGTGAAGGCGGCGCGTTCGAGGAAGTCACCGCGCTGGCCGTGGACGTCTCCCAACGGGATGGCACTTTCGCCTTCCCACTGCTGGAAGCGCGCCCGCTGGACGTGCTGGTCCAGACGAACCAGGGGCACCCCATCCTGCGCCATCGGATTGGCACGGGTGACGAAACCCTGGAGTTGCAGGTGTATCCGGGCGCACAGGTGGAAGGCACCCTGAATGACCGCGACGGAAAGCCCGCGGAAGCCATCGTGCAGCTCGTCGCCGAAGACAGGGACTACTCCGCCTCGGTGGATGAGGGGCTGGGGGCATTCCAGGCCCGGAACGTCCCGGCGGGCACCTACACGCTGTCGGCTTCCATGGGACAGAACGCGGAAGGCCGCAGCGTGGCCTTCCTTCCGCAGCGCGTGAAGGTTCCGCCCATGGGAAAGGTGACGTTCGCCTTCACGGAAGCCACCGGTGGCGGCACGATGCGACTCGGCATCCGGATGCCTCCGGTCAAGCCGGACGTGGGGATCTACAAGGCGTTGCTGTCGGGCACGCTGCCACCGACCGTATCCGGCCGGGAGCTGCG
Organism: Myxococcus sp. CA005; assembly: GCF_006518205.1. Taxonomy (NCBI): domain Bacteria; kingdom Pseudomonadati; phylum Myxococcota; class Myxococcia; order Myxococcales; family Myxococcaceae; genus Myxococcus; species Myxococcus sp. CA005. The sequence goes on from NZ_SRLV01000015.1 coordinate 3,050, forward strand.
CACGCGGGCCCGCTTCGGAGACATCCGAGCGTCCACGAAGAGCCTGGAGGGCGTGTTGGTGTACGAGCAGCTCCCGGCTGGGGCGTACACGTTCATCGTCCTGCTGGAAGAGGGGAAGCCCGCCCGATTCACCGTCCACCGGGAGGAGCTCTTCCTCGCGGAGGGGGAGACGCTGGAGCGGGACGTCCAGGTGACGCCACGGCCCCTGCCCTGAGCGCGGGTGCGATTATCGGTTGTCCCCGCCCACGCCTAGAGTGAAGCGGATGAGCGACAAGCGCCCCCTGGCGGACACGACCGAGTTGGAGCTGGACTGGCGTGGCCGCGCCCCCCGCAAGCCGGAGGCGCCCTCCAGCGCGGCCTTGGAACCGCTTTCCGAGGTCGAGGTGCCGTCCGGCGCGGGCAAGGGGCTCCCGGGCGACCCGCGCCACATGAGCATCGAGTTGCGCCAGTCGGTGCAGGGGATGATGGAGACGCCCGCGCTGCGCATGCGGCAGATGCGCGAGGGGCTGGAGATTTTCTTCGGCGCCCAGACGCGCAACCGCTACGAGGTGTGCGACGACACGGGGCGCGTCGCGCTCTACGTGGAGGAGGAGGCCCGTGGCTTCGGCGCCATGCTCCGGCGGACCTTCTCGCCCTTCTACAAGGCCCGGATGGAGTGCATGACGCTGGGCGGCATCGTGGCGCTCGTGGTGGAGCGTCCCTGGAGCATCCTCCTCACGAAGGCGGACATCCTGGCCTGGGACGGCCGGCTGATGGCGCGCATCCAGCAGCGCTTCACCCTGTTGGGACGCCACCTGGACATCGTCACGCCCGGCGGCGCCGTCATCGCCACCGTGAAGGGCCCGCTCTTCAGACCCTGGACCTTCCGTATCTTCCAGAATGACGTGGAAATAGCCGTGGTCCGCAAGCGCTGGAGTGGCTTCCTCCAGGAGAGCTTCTCCGCCGCGGACACCTTCACCCTCGACTTCCAGCCCCAGTGCACCGACTTCCGGCTGCGGCAGTTGGTGCTGGCCGTCGCCCTGCTCGTCGACCTGACGTACTTCGAGAACAACAGCCCCCGCGCCGCCCTGGGCCCGGGGCTGGACCTGTTCGACGCGTTGATGTTCTGGAAGAAGTAGCGTGGTAAATCCCCCTCCATGTCCACGTCCACGAGCGATGCGCTGAGCGCGGCAGACCTGGAGCGGCTGGTCCGCGCCGAGTCCCCTGACCTGGCCGATGCCGTCCTCGCCCTGCTCGAGCAGCCCGAGCAGACGCCGGAGAAGCCGCTGCCGAAGGATGCCTTCACCTTCGACGCACTCCTCCGGACGCTCACCCAGGCCCGGGCGCACTACGAGTCGGACGGGCGGCGTCAGGCCTCCTCCGAGGCGTGGCAGCGCTACCTGGCGCAGCAGGACGTGCCCCGCCCTCCCCGCCTGGCCCTGGCCGACCTGCTGGTGGCGCTCTACCAGCGCGGCACCCAGGCCTCGCGCGCGGCGCTGATGGACATCGCCCGCCGCGCGGACCTGCGCTTCGGCCTCTGGGGCGGACTCAAGCGCATCTACAAGCTGGCGGAGGCCAACCACGACGCGGAGCTGTTCGGCGTGCTCGCCTGGCGCTTCGACGTGGAGCGCCACCGCCCCAGCGCCAGCCGGGAAGTCTCCGGCGGCACCCTCACCTACCTGCGCCGCCGCGCCTGGCGCTACCTGCGCCACCTGGGCGCCGCCGTGCCGGAGCTCTACCCGCAGTTCGCGGTGGAGGTGCTGCGCCACTACGCGACGAACACCTCCTGGTACGGCGTCTGGGTGGCCCACCACATCTGGGCGCACGGCAGCGGCAAGTACACGCAGGACTCCTTCGCCATGCCGCCGCCGGGCGACATGGTGAAGCACCGCGCCTTCCCGGACGCGTGGAAGCGCTCGCCGGACGCGCTGATGCGCCTGCTGGACGTGTGTGAGTCGGACCCCGCCGCCAGCTTCGCCATCCAGGGCCTGCGCAAGGACTTCCCGGAGGCGCTGCGCAAGGTGACGCCCGCGTGGCTGGACCGGCTCGCCCGCCGTCCGCTGGGCAGCGCGCACGACTTCCTGGTGGAGACGCTGCAGGGCTCGCCCGAGTTCCACCAGGGCCGGCTGCGCGAGCTCGGCCTGCACGAGGCGGTGCTGGCGCTGCTGCTGTCCCCCAGCGCCAAGGCCCGCGCCTACGCCATCGAGTACGCCCGCGCCCACGCGCAGGACCTGCCGGCGGAGCGCCTGGAGGAGCTGGTGGCCCAGGGCGCCCCGGACGTGAAGTCCTTCGCCGCGGCCACGTTGGAGAAGCGCAACCCGCGCGAGCTGGGTGTGGCGCTGCTGGGGCGGCTCCTGCAGCACAAGGCCACCTCGACCTTCGCGGCGAGCGCGCTGGCGCAGTCGTTCGACCGGGCGGAGCTGCCCGCGGACTTCCTGCGCGACATGTACCTGGGCACCGGTGAGCAGCTCAACTGGGTGAAGGGCTTCATCAGTTCCAAGTACGGCGCCACCGAGCTGCCCGCGGACTTCTGGAAGGCGCTGCTGGACGACCCGCGGCTGCAGAAGAAGCCCCACCCCGTGGAAGGTCTGGCGATGCGGGCGCTGTCGGCCTACCCGGCCGCGGCCATCGGTCCGGAGTGGCTGCTGGAGAAGGCCGCCCATCCCCGCATCAGCCACATGGCGACCCAGGCGCTCATGCGCGCGGACAGCCTGCCCGGGCTGGACGTGGAGCAGGTGAAGGCGCGCGTCTTCAGCGCGAAGTACCGGGGCGTGGCCCTGGGCCTGCTGGGCAACCGCAAGCTGTTCACCGCGCGCCAGCTCACCGTGCCCTGGCTGCTGGCGCTGGCCCGCCGCGCCGACCCGGAGCTGCACGGCTTCGCGCACCGCTACCTGCTGGAGAACGTGGCCCCCGCGGACTTCAGCGACGCGGGCGACGCGGCCGCGGGCCTGGAGCGCCTCTTCGAGCTGGCCCTGGGCGCGAAGCAGCCGGCGCCCGTGCGCGCCTTCGCGCAGACGTACCTGCGCTGCCACCACCCCGTCATCGGGCCGGAGCAGCCGGAGTCGAAGTCCTACAACCTCAAGCCCCGCGCGCCGCGCAAGGCGTACACGCCGGAGCTGCTGTGGCCCGCGCTCACCGATTCACGGGACGACGTGCGCCGCTTCGCCCTGGCCATTGCCCGCGCGGAGCTGCGCGCCTGGGGCTGGCACACGCGCGTGTACGAGCTGGCGGACGCCGAGGCGAAGGAGATTCGCAACCTGGCCTATGACGCTCTGCTGCGCGCGGGCGAGGAAGGCGCGGACGCCCGGCACACGCTCCAGCCAGAGGAGCTGGACCCCGTGAAGGTGTTCTCCCTCACGGAGAGCACCAAGCGCAGCACGCGCGAGGTCGCGGTGGAGCTCATCCGCCGACACTACGCGCGGCTGGGCGGCGCCGAGCGGCTCGCGTGGCTGATGCAGAGCGCGGACCGCGAGGTGGGCCTGTTCGCGGTGCGCCTCCTCTGGGAGAAGCACCGGCCCACGCACCTGCCGGAGGGGTGGAAGCCCGCGGGCGCCAAGGAGGCCCCGGCCGCCAGTGGCACGGAGCGCTTCGCCAACGTGGACGCGCTGCGCACCTTCCTGCGGAAGATGCTCTTCGGCCTGCCGCCGGGCCGCGCCAAGGAGGCCCGTGAGGGTGAGGTGCAGAAGCGCCTGTCCGCCAGCGTGGCCAAGCGCCGCGTCATCGAGCTGGTGCGCGACCTGGGCCTGGACGACGCGGCCTTCGCCCGCGTGGTGGCGCCGGTGCTGGAGGAGTTCACCGGCTCGCTGGCCAAGGGGGAATGGCAGAGCTGCCTCGCCTCGCTGGTGCAGCTCCGGGCCGCGCACCCGGATGCGCAACTCGGAAGCGCCTGAGCAGATTGAACGCCCATGCTGCTCGATGAACTGCTGAATGGCTTTCCGCGGGAGCGCTTCCTCCAGGAGCACTACCTGCGGCGTCCCTTCACCGGCGCTTCCGCCGCGGAGCGCCTCCAGCGCCTGGGGACGTGGGAGACCATCGACTTCCTCGTCGAGGAGACGGCCTGCGACGTGCTGCTCGCGCGCCAGGGCGTACCCTACCCGGGAGACAGGCCCACGACGGCGAAGGCGGCGCGGGAGCTGTTCGCGCAGGGCTACACGCTCGCGCTGCGGCAGCCGGACCTGCACCACCCGGACCTGGCCCAACTGGCGCGCGCCTTCAGCGCGGAGCTGCACGGCCGCATCAACCTGCACATCTACTGCACGCCCGCGGGGCACCACGGCTTCGGCTGGCACTGCGACCCGGAGGAGGTGTTCATCCTCCAGACGGCGGGCCGCAAGGACTACCTGCTGCGGGAGAACACGCTCCACCCCGTACCCCTGCCGGAGTCCGTACCCAGCGGCTCCCTGGCGGCGCAGGAGAAGACGCCCGTCGAGACGCACTCGCTGAGCGCCGGGGACTTCATCTACATCCCGGGCGGGCACTGGCACATGGCGCAGGCAACCGAGGAGGCGCTGTCCATCTCCATCGGCCTGATGCCGCCCACGCTCCTGGACCTCCTCGACGGGGTGAGGGCCGCGCTGGCCAGCAGCCCGGTGTGGCGGCGGCGGATGCCCTCGCTGGGGCGTGCCTCCTCACTGGACGACCCGAGCAAACTGGCGCTGCTGCGGACGCTGTTGTCGGAGCTGGGCGGTGAAGTCCAGCGCCAGCTCGCCGACCCCGGCTACCCCCTGCGCTTCCTCGCGCAGACGGCCCGGTTCTATCTGCGCTCCACGGGAATCCGGGGCAACGGGCGCTGACGGCGCGCGGCACCGCGAACCCCTTCACTGCGCGCTCTTCTATTGAGGGCGCTGGTGCTAAGAAGAGCAGCCACTGAGGAGCGTGATGCCCGTACTCGCCATCGGCAACATCGAGAAGGTCCGCGCACTCGCGGCCAATGCGCGCCTGCTGCTGGTGGGCGGTGCTCGCGCATCCACCGCCAGCCGCCTCACCGCGTTCGAGCCGGGCACCAACAAGGTGCTGTGGAGCACGGAGCTGCCCTCCGCGGTGAACGCGCTCGCCCTGTCCGGTGGACAGTGGGCCGCGGCCGGCGCGGATGGCACGGTGCGCATCGGCACGCTGTCCGACGGACAGGTGCAGTTCCAACTCAATGACGTGCACCCCGGCGGCGTCACGGCGCTGGCCTCCAGCGCGGATGGCACGCTCCTCTTCAGCGCGGGCGCGGACGGCGTCGTGCGCGCCTGGGACTGGGAGTCCACGCGCAAGATGCACGAGTGGAAGGCGTCCACCCAGCCCCTGCGCGCGGTGGCCGTGGACCCCTCCGGCACCTACGCGGCGGGCGCGGGTGACGACGGCGTGGTGCGCGTCTTCACCGTGGCCACTGGCGCGCAGCGCGACATGGCCGGCCACGAAGGCGCCGTGCGCGCGCTCGCCTTCACGCCGCGCGACGGCCGGCTGGTGTCCGCCGGTGACGACGGCAAGCTGCGCATCTGGTACCTCGTGGGCGCGGTGGAGTTCGAGGTCCGCGGCGAGAAGGACACCGGCCATGCCGGCCCGGTGCTCGCCCTGCTCTTCCCGCCCACGCCCACCGCCAAGCCGGGTGAGGAAGAGCCCGGCGACCGCGTGTGGTCCTCGGGCAGCGACGGCCAGGTCAAGGTCTGGCGCCTGGACGTTCGCCGCAAGCCGCGCTCGCTCGACGCGGGGGGCAAGCCCGTGCAGGCGCTCGCCTTCGTGCCGCCGGCCAATCCGCGGCTGGCGAAGACGTCCCTGGGCTCCGTCTTCACGGGCGGGGATGACCGCCGCACGCACCGCTTCGGCCTCGCGGCGGATGGCTCGCCCGCGGGCGACCACGATACGTCCCAGCACGGCATCGACCTGCTGACGGAATCACTCAAGGCCGGCCGTCCCCGCCGCGAAGCCGCGGTGCGCGAGGCCGCCGCGCTGGAGGAGACGGAGGCGCTGGACTTCCTCTTCCAGGTGCTGTCCTCGGAAAAGGACGCGGAGGTCCGGCGGCTCGCCGTGCGCGAGCTGGCGGACAAGGGCCGCACCGCCGCGCGCCCCAAGCTGCGCGAGCGGCTGGACGACTCGCACCCGATGGTGCGCAAGGCCGCGCTGGACGCGCTCGTCGCGCTGGAGCCGGAGTCCCCGCTGTCCGCGCCGCGCGCGGCGCTGGGCTCGCAGCACCCGGAAGTGCGCGTGTTGGGCCTGGAGTTGCTGGCGAAGCTGGGAGGCACGTCCCCGCTGGTGCCGGGCCTCATCGCCGGCCAGCTCGCGGACAACCAGGGCGCGGTCGGCCTGGCCGCGCTGGACGCGCTCACCCAGGTGGTGCCGGGCGACGGCGCCGAGCCGCTGCGCACCGCCTTCGAGCGCGGCCCCTCCCAGCTCAAGGTGGAGGTGCTCATCCGCGCCGTGGCGGGCGGGCTGCTTGGCCACGCGCAGTTGCAGGCCCTGGTGGCCCGCGCGCTGGATGACGCGGACCCCGGCGTTCGCCGCACGGCCTTCACCGTGCGCGTCATGGAGCGCCGGGCGCTGTCCCACGCGCTGGAGTCACGCGACGAGGACTTTGGCCGGGGCACCAAGGAAGTCTCCCGCTGGCTGGTCCAGCGCGCGCGCCGTGCGCAGGGCGTCGCGGGAAATCCGCCCATCACCGATGCGGAGCTCCAGTCCGCACGCGATGCGATGCCCGCGCAGGGCACCACGGGCGCGGCCATCACCGAGAGCGACCTGGAGCCGCTGCTGGCCGCCATGGCCTGCCGCACGCCGGACACGGCCGTGCGCGGCGCTCGCGGCCTGGCACAACTGGGTGACGCACGGGCGCTGGGCGCGCTGCTCCAGCTCTCCCGCGAGCCGGACGCCGCCATCCGCCGGGTGGCTGCCTCCTCCCTCCAGGCACTCCAGGACGCGCGCGCTCGCGAGCGACTGGTGTGGATGCTGGACGACGAGAACGCGGACGTGCGCGCCGCCGCGCTGGACGCGGTGGTGGCGCTGGACGCGGACGCGTCGCTGGCGTCGGCGGAAGCCGCGTTGCGCTCGGGCCACGAGGACGTGCGCGTGCGGGGCCTGGACCGGCTGGTGAAGCTGGGCGCGGCGACGCCGGGCGCGGAGCCGCTGCTGGGCGACGCGCTGGAGGACGAGTCCGGCAAGGTGCGCGGCGAGGCCTTCCGCACGCTGTGGGCCTGGAACGAGAAGGCGCCGGAGAAGGCGCTGGACCGCGCGCTGGCGGGCCGCTTCCCCGACCTGCGCCACCGGGCGGTGGAGGTGCTGGCACAGCGCGCCGCCGAAGGCTGGGCGCTGGAGCGGCTGAAGAAGGCCGTGGAGGACCGCGACACCAGCGTGGCCACCGCCGCGTATGACGCGTGGGTGAAGCACGTGGGCAAGGAGCACGCGGAGGCCCACTTGGCGGCGCTCGCCACCACGCACGCGCCGCTGCGGGAGCACGCCGCGAAGGGCGCCATCCACGCCCCCATCGAGCCCCTGCGCTCGCCGCTGCTCAAGCGCGTCCAGGACGAGGAAGTCCCCGTCGCCGTGGCCGCGCTGGAGGCGCTGGACAAGCTGGTGCCCAACGAGAACGGACCCCTGCTGGCCGGGCTCTCCGCGGCGCCGCTGCCGGTGCGCGTGCGCGCGGTGGAGCTGCTGGCTCCGCGTGGCGCCGAAGACATCATCGAGCCGATGCGCGCGTTCATCACCGACAAGGACCTGGAGCGGCTCTACCCTCCAGCCTTCCTGGTGCCGCTGCGCATCCGCGCCGCGCGGGCCCTGGCGTCACTGGGCTCGCGGCGCCTGCTGACCTTCTTCGCCACCGTGCTGCTGCCGCACGAGCTGGGCGACCTCCAGGAGCAGGGCGGCCGCGGGCTCGCCACCGCCGCTCGCCGGGGCGACGAAGGCTTCCTGCTGGACGCGCTGGGCCACGCCAACGTGGCGGTGCGCTCCTGGGCCGCGGACGGCCTGTCCCGCCTGGGTGACGTGCGCGCCCTGCCGGTGCTCACCGGCAACCTGCGCCACGACCACCTCCCCATCCGGCTGGGCGCCATCCTCTCCTTCGCGGCCCTGGGCCCGGAGGGTGACGGCGGCCTGCTGCACGGCCTGGAGGACCGCGCCCGCGAGGTGCAGGAGATGGTGTTCGCCATCGTCCTCGCCCGTGATTTGCGCGCCAGCCGCCGGGGCGAGCCGCCCGACCTGCTCACCAGCGCCCTCTCCAGTGGAAGGCCGGAGGTCCGCTACGCCGCCGCCCGCGCGCTGGAGCTGCGCACGGAGCCGGACTCGGCGCGCGCCCAGTTGGTGGAAGCCCTGCTGCCGCCTCGGCCGGAGAAGGTGGCCGACATGAAGGACTGGCCGGCCGAAGAGGAGCGCGTGAAGTACGTCGTCGGGCTCGCCGAGGCCCTGTCCAGCCTCCAGCCCGAGCAGCGCTACGCGGCGGCCCAGGTGCTGCTGCTGCGCGACAAGCCGCTGGAGTACTTCCGCCACGCCAAGAAGGTGGCGCGGCCGAGCACGCTGGATGCGCCCTGGAAGCCGGAGACGGCACCCACCAGTTCGCCTGTGCAGGCCGCACCCGCGAAGAACTGGCTGCGGCGCATCTTCTCCGCCGTGAAGACGGACGCCCCCGCCGCCTCACCCGAGGCCTCCGCCCAGGCCGAGCGGCAGCACCTGCGCCGGCTGGCCTTCGGTGCCTACGTCGGCCTGCTGCGGCAGGTGTCCACGGGCGACGATGAGAGCCACCGCGTGCGTCGCGACGCGGTGGACCGCGTGGTGAAGCTCACGCTGGAGGGCTTCGCCGGCACGCCCGCCGCCGTGGCCGCCCTGCTGCGCGCCCTGGAGGACCCTCACCAACTGGTGCGCAAGGCCGCGCTGGCCGGGCTGAAGGAGCTCTTCCCCGCCGGGAGCGATGAGCCGCTGGCGCTGGCCCTGGCCTCGCTGGCGCCGGACGTGGCGCGCGCGGCGCTGGATGAACTGGCCACGCGGGGTGACGCCGCGAAGCCGCGCATCACCGCCGCACTGAACTCGCCGCTGACGGACGTGCGCCGCTACGCCTTCGAGCTGCTGGAGAAGCTCAGCCCGCCCGGCAGCCTGGAGCCGCTGCTGGCCGCGCTGAGCAGCGAGCACGCCGACCTGCGCGTGGGCGTCATCGAGCGGCTGGCGGGCGCCAACGACTCGCGCGTCACCGAGGCGCTGGGACGCGCCATGGCCAGCGAGCACGAGGACCTGCGCCTGCGCGCCTCGGAGCTGCTGGCGTGGCGTGGCGATGACCGCGCGGTGGAGGTGCTCGCCACGTTCCTGCGCGCGGAGAACGCGAGCGCCGCGAAGCGCGCCACGGAGGCCCTGGCCCGGCTGGCCACGCCCGCCTCGGTGGCCGCGCTGGCCGCCCGGCTGCCCGCGGCCCAGGATTACCATGAGCGCAAGCGGCTGGTGACGGCCCTGGGCAACACGCGCCGGCCCGAGGCGCTGGAGGTGCTGGCCCGCCAGTGCCAGACGGACGCAGAGGGCGTCATCCGCAGCGAGTGTGTCACCGCGGCCATGACGGTGGCCGGCAGCGACGTGAAGAAGCGCGACGTGAAGCTGGCCGTGTCGTTCCTGCGGCAGGCCGTGAAGAGCTTCGACGTCGCCGTGCGGCTGGAGGCCCTGCGGCACCTGGAGCACGGCGCGGAGGCCGGCCAGTCGGAGCTGCTGGTCAGCCTCTTCACGGACCGCTTCCCCACCGTGAGCGGCGCGGCCGTGGAGGCCTACGCGAAGCGCGTCATCGAGCACGGCGCCCCGGCGGAGCCGCTGGAGGCGGTGCTGCGCGGCGGCTCGCGCGACCTGATGCTGCCGGCCGCGGAAGGCGTGGCCTTCAAGGGCGGCGCCAGCGCGCTGCGGCCCCTGATGCTGTACGCCCGCGCGGGCGAGGACGGCCAGCGCGAGCGGGCCCTGCTGGCCCTGGGCACGCTGGGTGACGCGCGCGCCCTGGCCGAGCTGGAGACGGTGGCCGCGGGCGGCACGGCGGAAGCGCCCGTGGAGCCGAGCATGGTGTCGGCCGCCATCGAGGGCCTGGGCCGGCTCGCCGCGAAGCTGCCGGACGGCGAGGAGCGCCGCCGCGTCGAGGAGAAGGTGGAGGCCGCCGCGGTGGAGGGCGCCACACTGGTGTTGCAGCAGGCCGGCGTGAAGGGCCTGCGCGCCATCGGCGGGGAGCGCGCCCGGGTGAAAATCGAGGCGCTGCTCGGCGATACGAGCACGGCGCTGCTGGTGCAGCTCACCGCGGCCCAGGAGCTGGGGAAGCTCAAGGACACCGCGGCGGAGACGGCCCTGGCCGCCGCGCTGGACGCGCCCCAGCAGGAGCTGCGCAAGGAGGCGCGCAAGGCGCTCGACGTGCTGTTCCCCACCGAGCGCACGCGGGTGGAGTTCCACGCGGTGGCCAGCCGCTACCCGGACATCTCCGCGCCCGCCGCGGCCTACCTCGCCAACGAAGGCGACCCGGCGCTGCTGGTGCCCCGGCTGGCCACGCTAGACAACGTGACGCTGCGGCTGCGCCTGCGGCGCGGGCTCGCACGCCGGGGCGCCCTGCCCCTGCCGGAAGTGGTGGCGCTGCTGGGCCACGACAAGCCGGAGGCCCGCGAGGAGGCCGCGCTGCTGGTGGGCACCTGGACGGGAGAGGCCCGCGAGCCCGGCACGGTGGACCTGGCCGCGCTGTCCCGCGCGCTGGTGACGGCCGAGCGCCGCACGGCCACGGACTGGACCTCCGCCGCGCCGTCCAGGCGCGCCGTGCTGGAAGGCGCCTGGGAGCGGCTGCTGTGGGCGGGCTCCCGTCTGGGCGCCGCGGGCATGGCCGACTCCGCGCGCACCCTCCTCCAGGGTGGCGAGACGGCGGCTCCGGGCACCGTGCGCCAGGAGGCCGCGCGCGCCCTGGGCCGGCTGGGCACGCCGGGGGGCACGCTGACGCTCACCGGACAGGCCCCGGCGGCCGTGCTGACGAACGAGAAGGAGCGAGCCGCCGCGGCGGACACGCTGCGCAAGTCGCTGGTGGACCCGGACGCGCGGGTGCGGGCGGCGGCGGCGGATGCGCTGGCGAAGCTCGCCCCCGAGCGCGCCACTGCCTGGGCACTGGAAGTGAAGCCCTTCGACGCGGTGGCCTTCGGTCCCATGGGGGCCCGGACGTCACGGGAGCTGCTGGCCACCTCCGAGGGTCGCCGGCTGTCGGTGCCGACGCTGCTGGGGGCTCACGCGCTGGAGCCCCTGAAGTCCCTGGCCACCGACGCGAAGCCGGAGACGCGGCAGGACGCGTGGGCCGCGCTGGGCCGCCTGGGCGGAGACGACGCGGCGAAGCTGCTGCACGAGGCCGCCTTCGACAAGTCGCAAACCGAGGAGCTGCGCAAGGCCGCCTGGCGCGCCCACAAACGTGCACGCCGGGCCGCTGAGCGCGCCCGGAACCGGAAGGAAGGGAACCCGTCGTGACGACCGCCACCCGACACCCCGTCGAGCTGCGCTACGCCACCGCGAGCGACGTCGAGTCCGGCGCGGACGACTCCCGCGTCCGCCTGGCCCTGGAGGGCTCGCGCGGCACCGTGGGCGTGAGCGGCCGCGTCACCGACGCCGCCCTCTTCCGCGACGCGCTGGCCGCCACCTTCGGCATCCTCGCCAGCGACTTGCGCTACCGGGGCAAGGACCGCACCGCGTACCTCGCCTACCTGATGAAGCAGGGCAAGCGGGCAAGCGCGCTCATCTGGGAGGCGCAGAAGGCGTTCCTGGACAACGCGCTGGACGGCGAGAAGAAGCAGGACGCGGTGCTGGACCCCGTGCTCACGGTGGATCCAGACAGCGTGTCCCTGGAGGTCTTCTCCCGCGACGAGAGCGCCTACGCCCGGCTGTCCTTCGACAACCGCCTCTTCGAGGGCCGCGAGGCCGCGCACGGCTCCACCTTCCTGGACGTGCCGCCGGAGCTGCCCGCCCGCGTGGACCGGCTGCGCACCTACGTGCCCGTCTCCCTGGAGGCGCACGTCGCGCTGGCCACGCCGGCCTCGCAGCCGCCCCGCGCCCCGCGCAACGTGGAGGTGCCCCACGCCTGGCTGCGCGGCTTCCTCCAGGTGCAGTCCGCCGCCACGCTGCCCGCGAGCACCTGCGAGCTGGCGCCCATCGACCTCTACAACCTCCTCTTCGCCCTGCGCGCTCGCAAGGCGAAGAAGGCCCCCCGCGCGCTGCGCTTCGAGCTGGTGCCCGGCGCCCCGCCCCGGCTGGTGCTGGAGCCGTGGGAGCTGGTGCTGGAGTGCCACGGCGGCACGTACAACGGCACCGCGCCCGCGGTGGTGCGCACCTTCGGCCGTCAGCGCCTGGCCGCGCTCGCGCGCCTGCTGCCCCACGCGAAGTCGGTGCGGGTGCAGCTCATGGGCCCCGGCCTGCCGGTGTTCTGGGTCATCGACATGGGCGCGGCCACGCTCACGCTGGGCCTCACGGGCTGGACGGAGAGCGGCTGGTCCTCCGCCGCGGCCTTCGACGTGCTGATGCCCCGCGCGGTGCCGGACGGATTGGCGGAGCAGCTTCGCAACCGACTGCGGACCGAAGGTCCCCTGCCCTTCGACACGCTCGCCGCCAATGCCGGCGCGCCCAAGGAGTCCGTGCGCGCGGCGCTCCAACTGGAGTGCCTGCGCGGACGCATCCTCTTCGACGTGGCGCGCGGCCAGTACCGTCCGCGCGAGCTGATGCCCACGCCGGTGGACGCCGCCGTCATCCGCTACGGCAACGAGCTGGAAGCACGGGCGCACCGCCTGCTGGGCGGCGACGGCGCTCCGGGCGCGGGCGAGGTGAAGCTGACCAAGGTGCACGACGTGGTGGGAGAGGGCATCCGCATCCACGGCGAGGTGGTGGACCGCGAGGCCCTGCGCAGCTTCTTCCCCAGCTTCACGTTGGATTTGGAAGGCCGCGTGAAGGACGCCAGCTGCGGGTGTCCGCACCACCGGCGCTCCGGCCTGAGGGAAGGCCCCTGCGAGCACCTGCTGGCGTTGCGGCTGGCCTACGCGCGCCGCCGCGCGGAGGAAGAGGCGCTGCGGCAGACGCCCGAGGGCCGCAAGCTCATCCGCGCGGAGACGCGCTCCTACGTGCGGCGCGACGCGGAGAGCGGCCTGGAGACGGTGTACCGGGTTTCCCTGGATGGTCAGGTGGTGGCGGTGGAGTGGGGCCCGCGCACGGGCTCGCCGCGTCACCAGCGGCTCTGGTTCGACTCGGATGCGGAAGCGCGCGGAGCGTACTTCGCGCGCCTGGAGAAGTTGGCGGCTGACGGCTACATCGACGCGGCCTCGGCATTGGTGTAAACCCTTCAACCACGGCTCGGCCGCCACGCGCGGCCGGCAGGACAGGTGCGACGAAGAGACGACGACGTGCGCTTCACGCGCGAGCAGCCGAGAGAGGTCCGGAGTGCATCAGCCTGAGCGCCTCGAGCGCGGGAGCGGCGTTGCGCCGCTCCGGTTGGAATGCAGGACACTCTCCGCAAGGTAGCCTGTTCTTGGCTCTCTCCCTCCTAGGCACTACGGCCAGGGTGGGTAGCGGAGCCAACGACGCGACCGCCGTTTACCCACCCCGGCCGTAGTGCCTAGGAGGGGAGAGCCGGTGAGGCTACCGTGCCCCAGGTAAGATGGTGGTGCTTTCCCGGCCTCCCTCGACTGCTCGCGCCATGTCCCGTCTTCCATCGCCGCGCCCGCCCAAGGTGCAGACATGACCGCCAGGCTGGACCCGTTCGTCCCCGCAGCTTCGCCGCAGGCCGTGCCCACGCCCGAGCTCACCGCTCCGTCGTCAGACGCGGCCGCGAAGCGTGAAGCCCGCCGGCTCGCGCACGAAGCGTTGCTCGTCCGCGCGAAGGCCATCGACGAAGCGGGCGGCGCCGACGACTGGGTGCAGGCGCAGCTCGTCTCCAAGGGCCTCGCGGTGGAGGACCTGGACTTCTCCAGCGCCTCCGAGAAGGACAAGAAGGCCTGGAAGGAGAAGAAGAAGGCCGAGGCCACCGAGCGCCGCGCGCTGAAGCGTCAGGCGCACGAGGCGTGGAAGGCCACGCACGTGGGCCACCTGGGCGCGGGCGTGCACTGGGCGGAGGACCGCCTGGCCGACGCGTTCGACGTGCCCCACCGCGAGGAGCGCGCCCGGGCCAACGGCCTGACGGAGCTGGACTCGGCGGAGGCGCTGGCCAAGGCGCTGGGGCTGAGCGTGTCCAAGCTGCGCTGGTTCGCGTTCCACCGCGAGGTGGACACGGCCACGCACTACGTGAGCTGGACGATTCCGAAGCGGGACGGCAGCAAGCGCACGATTACGTCCCCCAAGCCTGAGCTGAAGGCAGCGCAGCGCTGGGTGCTGTCCAACGTCGTGGAGCGGCTGCCGGTGCACGGCGCGGCGCACGGCTTCGTGGCGGGACGCTCCATCCTCACCAACGCGCTGGCCCACCAGGGCGCGGACGTGGTGGTGAAGGTGGACCTCAAGGACTTCTTCCCCTCCGTCACCTGGCGCCGGGTGAAGGGCCTGTTGCGCAAGGGCGGCCTGCCGGAGGGCACGTCCACGCTGCTGTCGCTGCTCTCCACGGAAGCGCCGCGGGAGGCGGTGCAGTTCCGGGGCAAGCTGCTGCACGTGGCCAAGGGCCCGCGCGCGCTGCCCCAGGGCGCGCCCACGTCGCCGGGCATCACCAACGCGCTGTGCCTGAAGCTGGACAAGCGGCTGTCCGCGCTCGCGAAGCGGCTGGGCTTCACGTACACGCGCTACGCGGACGACCTGACCTTCTCGTGGACGAAGGCGAAGCAGCCCAAGCCGCGGCGGACGCAGCGTCCCCCGGTGGCGGTGCTGCTGTCTCGCGTGCAGGAAGTGGTGGAGGCGGAGGGCTTCCGCGTGCACCCGGACAAGACGCGCGTGGCGCGCAAGGGCACGCGGCAGCGGGTGACGGGGCTGGTCGTGAATGCGGCGGGCAAGGACGCGCCGGCGGCCCGAGTCCCGCGCGACGTGGTGCGCCAGCTCCGCGCCGCCATCCACAACCGGAAGAAGGGCAAGCCGGGCCGCGAGGGCGAGTCGCTGGAGCAGCTCAAGGGCATGGCCGCCTTCATCCACATGACGGACCCGGCCAAGGGCCGCGCCTTCCTGGCTCAGCTCACGGAGCTGGAGTCCACGGCGAGCGCGGCTCCGCAGGCGGAGTGACGCTCAGCGCGCGTCCGTCGCCGAGGTGCCGCGCGCCAGCAACGCGGCATTGAGGAAGTCCGTCAGCCGGCGCGGGTACGCCTCTGGCTCGGTGGCGCTGAAGTTCCCGTGCCCGGCGCCCTGGATGCGCCATGTCTGGGCATACTCGCGCACCTTGGCGAAGAGCTCGTCGGCGAGCGGCTGTCCTGACTCCTCCGTCCCCATGACGATGAGCAGCGGCCGGGGGCGGATGCGCTCCACCGCGTCGATGGTGCGCACCTCTTCCAGGGCGATGCCGCGCCGCCAGAAGGGCACCAGCGCCCCGGACTGCGACACGAAGCCAAAGCGGCGGAAGTCATACGCGGCGGCCAGCCACAGCGTGTTGAACGGGGACAGCAGCACCACCGCGCGCACCGCCGGGTCCTCCGCCGCCACCTCCGCCACGGCCGCGGAGCCAATCGAGAAGCCGAGCGCCCCTACCCGCTCCGGGTCCACGTCCGGCTGGGCGCGCACGAAGTCCAGCGCGGCCCGCACGTCCCGGCGCTCCAGGTCTCCCCAGGTGGAGAAACCACCCTCGCTTTCACCGTGGGCGCGCAGGTCGAAGAGCAGCACGCCATAGCCCGCGGCCCGCAGGATTCGCGCTTCGGGCAGCAGGTCCGCGCGCGTCTGGGACAGGCCGTGCGCCAGCACCACGGCGGCGCGGTTGCGGGACGGCACGTACCAGCCCCGCAGCGTCAGCCCATCCGACGTCTGAAGCGAAACGTCCTTTGCCTCGGCGAAATCAGCGGGGCGCTCGGCCTTGGGACGTGGGTAGTGGAAGTAGGCCTCGGAATGACGCAGCGCCCTACCGAACACCGCCAGCGCGGCCAGCAGCCCCAGCGCGAGCGCTCCACCCAGCAGCCACCGCCACTTCATCTTCGTTGGACCTCGTTGAAGGAAGCTGGGGTGTTTGAACCCCAGGAGTGCAGACGGGACCCACGTTGCTCCGCCACGTACTGAGCAGCTTACACTCCACATAGACAACTCACAGTGCCATCAAAGACGGCACTGTCGCGCCAGGAAACCTGTGGGCACATCCAGGACGATGTTCGACGTGGTGGTGGTGGGTGGTGGCGCTTGCGGCGGATGGACAGCCAAGCAGCTGACGGAAGCAGGCTTGCGTGTCCTGGTGCTCGAAGCGGGCCGAGGCATGGGCGCGGACCGGATGCTGTGGATGCTCCACCGCATGCGCCAATCCCTTGGCTACCTGGCGGAGACGGACGACCAGCGCAAGGTGCGCCAGTCGGTGCAGAGCACCACCTTCGCGTGGCCCTTCCACCCGCACGCCTTCGTCGACGACGTGGACAATCCCTACACCACGCCGGAGGACCAGCCCTTCACGTGGATTCGTGCGCGGCAGGTGGGCGGGCGCACGTCCGTGAAGGCACACGGGCGCCAGTTCTACCGGCTGTCTGACTTCAACTTCAAAGCAGGCACGCAGGATGGACAGGGACCGGACTGGCCGCTGACGCTGGCGGACCTGGCGCCGCACTACGAGACGGTGGAGCGGTGGATGGGCATCCACGGCAACGCGGATGGCCTGGACATTCTGCCGGACTCCGTCTTCGCGGGTTCCATCACCATGACGCCCGCGGAGCAGCGCCTGAAGGAACAGGTGGAGCGCCGCTGGCCGGAACGCCGCGTCATCGTCCGCCGCACCGCGGGAGCGCCCGTGACGATGCCCGCCGCGTTGAAGACGGGCCGGCTCGCGCTGCGCACGAACGCGGTGGTGGACCAGGTGCTGTACGACGCGGCGACAGGGCGTGCCACGGGGGTGCACTACCTCGACGCGAGGTCGGGCAAGTCCTACGAAGCCCACGCGCGGGTGGTGGTGCTGGCGGCGGGCGCGATTGAATCCACGCGGCTGCTGCTGAACTCGCGATGCAGCGCGTTCCCGGACGGATTGGCGAACACGTCGGGGCAGTTGGGCCGCAACCTGATGGACCACACGTACATGCTGGGCATCGAGGCGAAGATGAACCTGCCTCCCGAAGCCCAGCGGCAGGAGCATAGCTGGGCGTACATCCCCCAGTTCCGCAACGTGGCCACGAAGGAGCAGGACTTCGCGCGCGGCTACGGCGTGCAGGTCTTCACCTTTGGAGACAACTGCCACTTCGTGCCCTTCGGGGAGATGGTGCCGCGCGCGGAGAACCGCGTGACGCTCAGTCCGACGGTGAAGGACCGCTGGGGCATCCCCGCCGCGCACATCGAATGCCGACACTCCGCCAACGAGCTGAAGATGGCCGAGGACGCGCTGGCGGCTTGCAAGGAGATGATGGAAGCAGCCGGCTTCACCGTCGAGAAGGCCAACGCCACGTTGTCCACGCCGGGCATGGCCATCCACGAGGTGGGCACGGCGCGCATGGGCACGGACGCGAAGACGTCGGTGCTCAATCCCCACAACCAGAGCTGGGACGTGCCCAACCTCTTCATCAACGACGGTGCCTGCTTCCCGTCCCAGGGACCGCAGAACCCCACGCTGACGATGATGGCCATCGCCGTGCGCGCCAGTGCGCACATCGTGAAGGAGTTCAAGGCCGGGCGGCTGTGACGGGGTGGCGAGCGTTGCCGCTCCGGCGCTGCATGCCGTAGCGTGCTCGCGATGATTCAAGTCGACGAGCTCGGAGAAAAGACGACGTTCGCTGAGGTCGCCAGGCGATTTGCTGGGGCGAGCTGGCTCGCCTCGTTCCTCGAGACCGAGCAGCTCAACGACCCGGAGACCAACGGCATCGTCGTGCCTCGCATCGTCAACACAGGTCTGCGCCTCGACGACACGCTCAAAAGTGGGCCCGGCCCCTGGGCTGTCATCATCGACGGGGACCTCGAGACGAGCGGCGATCTCGTGTGCACGACCGACGATTACCTGACGAGCACGCTGATTGTGACTGGCAACGTGCGCGCGAGGAACGTGCGCTTCGCCGCGAGCGCGCGCGTCGGAATCGAGGGCGACCTGGTCGTCGGCAGAGGGCTCGGCATCGTGAGCGGAACGTGGGGTGACGGCGGCGCGGTGCTGTGGGCGCGCTCGTGCGAAGCCGCGCTCGTGTTGCTCGACGGCAACACGAGCATCGACGCGGACCGGTGCCGGCGGACGCTGGTGTGTGGGTCGACCGGTTGGGGCGAATTCACCCCGGACATCCACGACCACGCGACGTTCGAGGAGATGTTCGAACCCGCCGCTTTCGATGAACGCGGCGACCTCGATTTTGGCCGGGCGATGGCGCTCGCGAATGAAGGGCGCTCAGCGCTGCGGCCCGAGGTCGAGAATCGGCTGCGCGGAAGCAAGGGACTCGCAACACGCGAGGCGCTCGCATGGTTGACGAGCGACCCGCACTGCCGCGAACTCATGGCGCTCGGCGATGACAGGTCGATGGCGGTGCTCGCCGAGCAGTTGGCTCAGCGCGGCCACACGGTCTCCATCGAGAGCCTCACTCGCTCGGTGCGCGCCATGCTCGGTGCGCGCCTCGCGTAGAAATCGACCCGGCGCTTTCCCACGCGCCACATCGCGTCGGTGGATATGAACACGGGCTTCTTGCACCGCCTGAGCCTGCTTGACGGCGGCACCGAGGGTCCCCGCTACGTCCTGAAGCCCATCAGGGCCGAGCCCTCCGCCGCGCCAGTGCCGCACCCGCGAGGCCCACCACCGATGACACCAGCGCAATTGGGCTCAGCCAGTCTCCCCACGCCAGGGCGAGTGTCGTCAGCGCGGTCGTCTCCGGCACGCGCATGGTGAGGCCCGCGCGCTGGTTGTCGTCCACCTCGGCCACCACCGCGCCCGTGATGTCGATGAGCGCGGTCACACCCGAGTTCGTCACCCGGACCTGTGGCCGCCGCGTCTCGATGCTGCGGAAGGCCGCGTGCATCAGGTGCAACCGGGGCGCGGGCGTGCCGGTGAACCACGAGTCGTTGGACAGCGTGAGCAGCAGCTCCGCGCCCTGCCGCACGCCCTGCGCGACATACTCGGGGAAGATGGTCTCGTAGCAGATGAGCGGCGCCACCCGGAGCTGGCGTCCGTCGCGCAGCGTGAAGCTCACCGCCCGAGGCCCGGGCCCTCGCTTCCAGCGTCCTGTCCACGGCAGCCACTCGCGAAGCGTGGGGGTGTCGATGGCGTCCGGCACCCACTCCGTCAGCGGGAAGAGCATCGTCTTGCGGTACGCGGCGCGCTCGAACGCGCCTCCAGGTGACGACGGCCCCAGGAACATGGCCGCGTTGAACTCGCGCTCGCCCTCCAGGTCATACGTGCCGAACACAAGCGGCACCCCGCGCTCGGAGACGTAGCCGGCGATCTCCGCGTCCAGCGCCGCGCCCGTCTCGCTGCGCGGCGCTCCAAAAGGAGTGGGGTACACCGTCTCCGGCCACACCAACAGGTCCACCGGTCCGTCGCGCAGCAGCGCGTCCGACATCGCGTAGTGCGTGTCGAGCACCATCCGCACGACTTCGTAGGCGCCCATCTCCGCCTTCAGCTTCTCGTAGCGGGTGATGTTCGCCTGCACCGCGCCCACCACCAGCCCGCCCTCACGCCGGGTTGCCTCGCGCACCTGCGCATGCCGGAAGGCGCCGTACCCCGACAACACGAGCACCAGCGCCGCGAGCCCTGCCACGGGCCGCCAGGCAGCACGCAAACCCCGCTGTGACTGACGAAGCGCCGCGAGCACGCACTCATTGCCCAGCAGCAACACCAGCGTGAGTCCCGGCGCGCCCGCCACGTCCGCGCCCTGGCGTAGCCACTCAGAGGCATAGAGCCCATGCCCCAACGTGTCCGCGAAGAGCTTGGGCGTGACGCCCTCCACACCCACGTATACGAGCGTCCCCACCAGGGGCGGCAACCAGCCCTGCCCCTCCCGCGCCAGACGCCGCGCCGCGTACCGGGCCAGCGCGGCGGCGACGAACTGGAGCTGGAGCAGCGGCGCCACCAGCAGGAACAGCGCCCAACCAACCACCGTGGGCGCCCGCGAGTACGCCTGGAGCGCGCCCGGGAACCAGTGAAAGACGGCGGCGGTGAACGTCACACTGAGCAGCACGCCCAGGCTCAGCGCCTCGCGTGCCGAGCGGGCCCGGTCCAACGCCGCGAGCCAGGGCACCATCGCCACCCAGCCGAGCGCCAGCCAGCGCGCCTCCAGCCGCCCGAACAGCGCGAACAGGACCGTGGTCCCCAGGACACCAAGCAGCGCCGCTCCCAGGTGCCACCCGCGTCCCACCCCCACCTGGACGCCGGTCACGGCGAGGGCGCCCCACTCTCCGCGCCCTCGGGCAGCTCCAACCGTTGGATAGGCATTCCCGGAGGGGCCAGCTCCTCGGGCACCAGCCCGTCGGCGGGCTTGGGAATCGGCTGCCCGTTCGCATCCACGGGCTGATGGTCGGGATGGAACATCAGCACGGCCGCCACGATTTCACCCGAGTCCTTGTACTGGAAATGACGCACGTACCCGGGCGGCAGCTCGAAGTCATCGGGGACGACGAGGCCTTTCTTGATGGGCTTCGTCCCGGGCCGGTAGAGCTGCATGCCCGTCAGTTCGGAGTCCATGGCCGGCTCCTGGACATCGGTATCGGTGGCCAGTTCGGCAACAGGCTCGGGGGCAGGCTGCGGAGCTGAAGCAGCGACGGGAGGCGGCCGTGTCCGCGGCGCGCGGGCACGCACCTCGGACGTGGGAGGCGGGATGGGCAGCGGCACCTCCGCGAGCGGCGGCGGCGCTTCCACCTTGATGTCGGTCGAACCCCACCAGACACTCAAGCCAATGCACGCGAGCGTGAAGACACACGCGCCGCCCACGAGCCACACACCCAGACCCTTCCCCGTTCGAGCGGGCGTGATGTGCGTGACGCCGTCGCTGTCGACGCGACGCTTTGGTGCAGGGGACTGCGGCCTCATGTTCTCGCGAAGACCTCCGGGCTGCGTATGCTACGGAGCCACTCCCTCCTAGGCAAACACAGCGCCTTCCGCTCACCCTCATGAGCTCTTCGTCCATTCTCGTCACCGATGCCCCCGGCGGCACGCCACCCGCCACCACGCCCGAGCCCGCTCGCTTCGCGGTGCACGCCTGGACACCCGGGCTGCGAGGGCTCGCGGTGGTGACGCAGCTCGCCGCGCTGGGCGCCCTGCTCCACTTCACCGCGCAGCTCTGGATGGAAATTTCCGAAGGGACCCAGCGGATGCAGCCCGTGCCCATCGTCGTCGGGCTGGTGCTGCGAGTCGTGCTACCGCTCGCGTTCGTCTCCGCGCTGCGCCGCAGCCGCCGGGCCATCGTCGCCGTGGACACCCACCAGTGGACCCTGACGCTGCGCGGCGGCGCCCGGATGGAGATTCCCTTCGAAGCCGTGAGCGCGGTGCGCCCCTGGCGGCTGCCGCTCCCGGGCCCCGGCCTGGCGCTGCGGATGCGGTCAGGCCGCGCTTTCAGCCACGCGCTGGAGGTGGAGGACGCCCTGCCCCTGCTGAACTCGCTGGGCCAGCACGGAGCACCAGGCGCCGCGCAATCCCACACACTGATTCGTTACGCCCATGCGCGCCATGCCCTGTGGCGCCGCCGCTGGTACCACCTGCTGGTGAAGTTCGTGTTCTTCCCGCTGGTGCCCACGGCCATCCTCTTCTACTCGTACCAGGTCATCTCGTTTGGCGGCGCGCTGGGTGAGTACAGGATGTACGGATTGGACGCGTACCTGCGTTCGTTCGGCCGGTACTACGCGCCAATCTCGTTGTGCCTGCTGCTCTTCGCCTGCTTCTGGCGCGTCGTCGCAGAGGGCGCGTCGCTCCTGGCGGCGTGGCTTCTGCCAGCCTGGGCGCGCGGCGTGCGGCGTGCGGCGGAGTGGTTCTGCTGGCTCGTCTACTACGTCGGCACGCTTGGGTTGATCGGCGCGCGCTTCATGATGTGACGTGCGCGCCAGGCGCTGGAAACGACAAGGCCCCCGGTTCCCGAAGGCAACCGGAGGCCCAAGCACCGCGCCCACACCCGAGGCGTGAGCGCGGTCGCAGTGACTACGGCCTGGCGGGGTTGAACTTCGCGCTCTCCCAGCCCATGCGGTCGTGGCCAGTCTTGTTCCAGGTCGAGGTATCGGTGGGCAGCGCGCCGGTGCCGCCAGAGCTGGAAATGGTGCCACCGGTGTAGGTCGGGTGGGTGTCGTCAGACTGGAGGTAGTCGTAGCTGGTGCTCGCGTTGACGAAGTGCGTGTTCGAGTCGCGCAGCGTGGAGCGCAGCGTGACGGAGATGCGCTGGACGTACGCCGCCTCGGACTCGCCCTCGATGTAGCGGATGGCCTCGGAGTCCACCTTGCCATCACCGTTGGAGTCGTAATCCGCGGCCATGTACTCCGCGAACGAGTCCGCGCACTTGAAGCCGTGGCGAGCCGCCAGGCTGCACGCACGCCAGTTGCTCCTCGCCAGCAGCGGCAGGAACTTCTCCCGCTTGTTCACCACCTGGCCCGTGGCGGAGTCCCGGCACTGGGTGTTCACGTTGTCCGCGTTGAAGCCCGGGTAGTAGATGTTGGAGATGATCTTCGTCGCGGTGGCGGGCGCGTACTGGTTGATGGTCTGCATCGCCCGCTCCATGTACGTGGTGCAGGTCGCCAGCGCGGCCTCCAGGCCCGAGTAGTTACAGGTGCCCGTCTGCCCAGAGAAGGCGCTGCGCGCCTGGAGGTAGTCGTTGCCACACATCTCGAACATGACGACGCGGGTGTTCGCCGCCTGCATGTACGAGCGCTCAGAGACAATCTTGTTGTTGTAGATGTCGTCCGCCTTCGCGCCGGACTTGGTGCGGCGGATGACCTCCACGTCCGCGTTCCACTTCCGCGCCAGGTCCTCGCCCTGCACCACCGGCGCCGCGCGGCGAGCCACGTTCCAGAAGAAGACGGAACCGTTGTAGCCGGCGTAGATAGAGTCGCCGTAGGCCACCACGCGGTACTTCGTCGACGTCGACGGCTGGTCGATGGTCCACGACGTGTTCTGGTTGAGGGTGCTCGCCATCGCGCTACCACCGACCGTGAAGGCCGCGCACATGGCGACGACGGACATCCCGCTGTGACGGAAAGACATGCCCCGCTCCTTTGGATTCCCACTGGGGGGTTGTTGGGGGAGCGCGGAGGCTACATGGCGTCGATTTGCAAATCACCCTGAAACAAGAATAACGCATCAAGTCAGAATAGCTGGTGTTGTTATGACCTCACCCGTGTTTGGACCGATGTCGTAAGAATGACGCGGAGCAAACCTTTGACGCGGTGTTTCATCATGTTTCACCCAGGTCCGGAGTGTTTCACGTGAATCTTTCCCGTGGCACGAGAGCGCTGATGCAGTGGCTGCTCCTGGGTGGGCTGGTGGGCGTCGTCTGCGGCGTGGCATCCGCGGTCTTCTTGTACCTGTTGGACGAAGCGACGCACTTCCGGGAGGGGCACCCGTGGCTGGTGTACGCGCTGCCGGTGGCGGGGCTGGTGCTGGGGGCGGTGTACGGGAAGTGGGGTAGGCCCATTCGCGGGGGCAACAACCTGGTGCTGGACACGGTGCACGCGAGCGACGCGCAGGTGCCGGTGCGCATGGCGCCCATGGTGCTGGTGGGGACCGTGCTGACGCACCTGTTCGGCGGCAGTGCGGGCCGCGAGGGCACAGCGGTGCAGATGGGCGGCAGTCTGGCGGACCTGGTGGCGCGACGCTTCCGGGTGGGCCCGGACACACGCCGCGAGCTGCTGGCCGCGGGCATCGCGGGTGGGTTCGGTTCGGTGTTCGGCACGCCGGTGGCGGGGGCGGTGTTCGGGCTGGAGGTCGTGGTGGTGGGGCGCATGGGCTACGAGGCCCTGCTGCCCGCGCTGGTGGCATCCGTGGTGGGAGACATGGTGACGCGGGGGCTGGGCATCCACCACACGCCGTATCCGGCGCCGGGGGCGCTGCCGCTGACAGTGGCGGTGCTGGCGAAGTGGCTGGTGTTCGCGGTGGCGGTGGCCGTGGTGGCGGTGGTGTTCGTGGAGTTGATGCACCGGCTGAAGAAGCTGCTGGAGCAGCGCGTGCAGGTGTTGCCGCTGCGGATGGCGTTGGGCGGTCTGGCCGTGCTGCTGCTGTGGCTGCTGGCCGGTACGGATGACTACCTGGGCCTGGGGGTACCGGGCATCCAGCGAGCCTTCGAGGACCCGGCGCTGCCCGTGTCGGCGTTCGCGTGGAAGCTTGCCTTCACGGTGGTGACGCTGGCCGCGGGATTCCTGGGCGGCGAGGTGACGCCGCTGTTCTTCATCGGCGCATCGCTGGGCAACGTCCTGGCGCGGCTGTTGGGCCTGCCGTTGGATTTGGGCGCGGCGGTGGGCATGGCGGCCCTGTTCGCGGCGGCGGCGAATACGCCGCTGGCGCTGTCCATCATGGCCGTGGAGCTGTTGGGGGCGAATGTGTTGCCCCACGTGGCGATTGTGGCCACGGTGGCGTACCTGCTCACGGGGCAACGGGGCATCTATCCATCACAGCGGATTGCCCGGATGAAACACGGAGGGCCGCTGCTGGAGAAACTCGTGGCCCTGCGGGAGCTGGCCCGCGAGGACCGCGCCCCGCCCTCAGGGCCTGAGGGACGGGGCGGCGGCTGAGGGTTACGGCTCCGGGAAGTGGTAGACGTTTCCATCGTCGCCGACGATCCAGAAGTTGCTTGAGGAGGTCATGGCGATGTCGCGGAGCGGCACGTTCGGTGCGCTTGGGGTGAAGGCTGGCGCCTTGGCCCATCCGTGTGGGGTCAGCCGCTGTAGCCGTCCTGCATTGCCCTCGTTGCCAATGACGTAGGCATTCATGGTCCCGGGCGGGGCAGCCACACTGACGTAGTTGAGCACGGGTCCCGCCTGCGGGAGCACCCGCTCCCAGTCCCTCGACTGGCCACTGCCTTTCACCACCAAGCCGCCGTCGCCCACCGCGTAGATGAGCGTCGCATCCGCAGCCCATACCGCTCGCAAGCCGCCGTTGTAGCCCGCGGTCCCCTGGAGGTTGTGCGCAGCCGGAGTGCCCCAGGTGATGCTGCGGGTATAGAGATTCACCACCGGCGTCAGTGGTGACAACTCTCCTGTCGAGCCCACTGCATACAGCGCATTCTGACCGAATGCATGGAGCCCCCAGTACCGGCCGGGTGAGTCGTGGCGCAGGGCAGCACCTGTCCACTCGTACAACTGGCCCAAGGTGGAGACCGCGAATACCTGAGCTGGACTTCCTACTCCAACGACGCTTGAGAAGTAGTCGTTCTTGCCAGGGAGGTCGAACTGGAATGAGGAACAGGAGCCGCCGTTGTGCTCGCCTATATGGCCGTCCTCGCCGGCTATGAGCACATAACTATTATTGGGGCTAATCCAGGCCGCGTGCCAGTCCAGCAGGTTTCCGGCCGGCCCACACCGGGTCGCCGTATCCCCGCCGTGACTCACGAACGCTGAAGTCGCGTCCATCTTCACCGCCAGCCTACCCCCCAATCCCGCCACCCACACCGGGTAACCAC
This sequence comes from Myxococcus sp. CA005, assembly GCF_006518205.1. NCBI lineage: Bacteria > Pseudomonadati > Myxococcota > Myxococcia > Myxococcales > Myxococcaceae > Myxococcus > Myxococcus sp. CA005. The sequence continues at coordinate 28,600 of NZ_SRLV01000015.1, forward strand.
TCGGGTGCACGGCCACCGTCCTCCAATTGCCCCCTGCCAGCACGGGGTCCACCACCTTCTTCAGCGAGCCGCAGGACATCTCCTCATCCACCTGCCCGTCGCAGTCGTTGTCCAGCCCGTCGCAAACCTCCGTCGCCAGGGTGTTCGTGCCAGGGTCAGCGTCATCACAGTCCCGCGTGTTGTCCGCCATCATCGAAGGCATGGGCGCGTCAGGGCACAGCTCTCCCACCGGCGCACTGTCCTTCTCGCCTTCACCGTCGCTGTCCGCGTCCGCGTAGAGCGGCGTCGAAGGCGTGCCGACGCAGACAGTCCCCGTCTGCGCGTCGTTGCATGCATACGTCCCGTTGCAGAACTCCGTGCACGCCGTCCCCAGGGCACCCGGCCCCTCCGTGAACAGCTCGTCGGCGCGCCCGTCGCAGTTGTCATCCGAGCCGTTGCATGCCTCCACGGCGTTTGGATGGATGTCGGCCCGCTCGTCGTCACAATCCCCCGTCACCTCGACATGAAGTTCACTCGGCGGGTCACAGGCCTCCGTGCCGGGCCCATTGCGTCCGAAGCTGTCGCGGTCGCGGTCCAGGTACCAGACCTTGTTGACGACACCCGTTTCAATCTGGCCGTCGCAGTTATCATCCAGGCCGTTACAAAGTTCCGGAGCGCCAGGATAGGCCTCCGCGCGCAGGTCATCGCAGTCTCCCAAGGTCGAGGCGTAGCCAGCCGGAACAGCGCCACAGAACACGCGCGAAGGCGCATTCACTGCGGCGAAACCATCCCCATCCGCATCAAGGTATGCCACCGACGGCGAGGCTGAACCACAGGGGCTCTTCTGACAGGCACCCAAAACACATACCTGTCCCGCTCCACAGGCATGCTGCGCATCACATGCCAGGGGACGTTCACCTTGGAGTTCCTCCAGGCTCGGGACGGAGCACGCGGTGAACAGCAGCAGCAAAGCCACGCTCCAGCGCATCATCGTGCCCCCCCTTGCTGCGTGACGGCCTCGTCCCGCTCTCCCAACAAGAGCCAGGTCACCAGGGCACCCGCTGCCGCAACCCCGGCCGTACCAAAGAGGACGTTGGCCGTTCTCGCACTGCGCTGCGCACGGCCGCGATGTTCCACGAGATGCTCGTGGAACCTCGCCTCCCGAGCGTCCGCGAGCTGCCCTCGGGAAGAGACGCCGAAGACGGTTCCCGTACCGGTTGCCGCAATGCCAGCCCCCAGCAGCACCAGACTGGCAAGCGGCACCTGCCGCCCCCCGATGCGCCTCCAGGAAGCGCTCGACGTTGCTGTCCAGGCTTGGACCTCCACTGGGCTCGAAGCCGTGGCCTGTTCGGTAGGCGTCAGCGCGGCGGGCAGCGCTGAAGAGGCGTCCGCAACCGACTCCGTTTCCACCTCGGCCTGCTCGATGCGGGCTGCTTCCCGCGTGGGCGAGTCCCTTCGTCTACGCGCCAGTTCCGCTTTCGCGAGTGCACGCTGGGCCTCGAACTCCCGCCCGACTTTGGGGGAAACGCGCAAGGGAAGGCGTGCCTCTGGCTCAAGCAGAAGGGCTGAACGGAACTCGTCACGCGCCGCCTGCCACCGCCCGAGGTCCGCGCTGATGATGCCGCGATGCAATGCAAGCGTCACTCGATCGCGCGACCCTCGGAGGCTCCCTCGGGCACGATCCAGCTGCTCGAGGGCTCGCTCGTATTCGAGATCATCATAGAGGCGCACGGCCTCCGCGACATGACGCTCAAAGTCGCCATCAGCTCTGGCCGCATGCACTGGAATGACAATCCATATGCATGCGGCGAGCGACAGGCACCGCCTCCAGGTCATGGCAACAAGCATGCCTGGATTTTAGTTCAGACAGACACCCTGGGCAAACCCTGCCAACTCCAACCCATCAACCTATGGCGGAGTGGAGGGTTACGGCTCCGGGAAGTGGTAGACGTTTCCGTCGTCGCCGACGATCCAGAAGTTGCTTGAGGAGGTCATGGCGATGTCGCGGAGCGGCACGTTCGGCGCGCTTGGGGTGAAGGCTGGAGCCTTGGCCCAGCCGTGTGGGGTCAACCGCTGCAGCCGTCCTGCATTGCCCTCGTTGCCAATGACGTAGGCATTCATGGTCCCGGGCGGGGCAGCCACACTGACGTAGTTGAGCACGGGTCCCGCCTGCGGGAGCACCCGCTCCCAGTCCCTCGACTGGCCACTGCCTTTCACCACCAAGCCGCCGTCGCCCACCGCGTAGATGAGCGTCGCGTCCGCAGCCCATACCGCTCGCAAGCCGCCGTTGTAGCCCGCGGTCCCCTGGAGGTTGTGCACTGCCGGAGTGCCCCAGGGGATGCTGCGGGTATAGAGATTCACCACCGGCGTCAGTGGTGACAACTCTCCTGTCGAGCCCACTGCATACAGCGCATTCTGACCGAATGCATGGAGCCCCCAGTACCGGCCGGGTGAGTCGTGGCGCAGGGCAGCACCTGTCCACTCGTACAACTGGCCCAAGGTGGAGACCGCGAATACCTGAGCTGGACTTCCTACTCCAACGACGCTTGAGAAGTAGTCGTTCTTGCCAGGGAGGTCGAACTGGAATGAGGAACAGGAGCCGCCGTTGTGCTCGCCTATATGGCCGTCCTCGCCGGCTATGAGCACATAACTATTATTGGGGCTAATCCAGGCCGCGTGCCAGTCCAGCAGGTTTCCGGCCGGCCCACACCGGGTCGCCGTATCCCCGCCGTGACTCACGAACGCTGAAGTCGCGTCCATCTTCACCGCCAGCCTGCCCCCCAATCCCGCCACCCACACCGGGTAACCACTCGGGTGCACGGCCACCGTCCTCCAATTGCCCCCTGCCAGCACGGGGTCCACCACCTTCTTCAGCGAGCCGCAGGACATCTCCTCATCCACCTGCCCGTCGCAGTCGTTGTCCAGCCCGTCGCAAACCTCCGTCGCCAGGGTGTTCGTGCCAGGGTCAGCGTCATCACAGTCCCGCGTGTTGTCCGCCATCATCGAAGGCATAGGCGCGTCAGGGCACAGCTCTCCCACCGGCGCACTGTCCTTCTCGCCCTCTCCATCGCTGTCCGCGTCCGAGTAGAGCAGCGTCGGAGGCGTGCCGACGCAGACCGTCCCCGTCTGCGTGTCGTTGCATGCATACGTCCCGTTGCAGAACTCCGTGCACGCCGTCCCCAGGGCACCCGGCCCCTCCGTGAACAGCTCGTCGGCGCGCCCGTCGCAGTTGTCATCCACGCTGTTGCATGCCTCCACGGCGTTTGGATGGATGTCGGCCCGCTCGTCGTCACAGTCCCCCGTCACCTCGACATGAAGTTCACTCGGCGGGTCACAGGCCTCCGTGCCGGGCCCATTGCGTCCGAAGCTGTCGCGGTCGCGGTCCAGGTACCAGACCCTGTTGACGAAACCCGTTTCCATCTGGCCGTCGCAGTTGTCATCCAGGCCGTTACAGAGTTCCGGCGCGCCGGGGAAAGCCGTCGCCCGCAGGTCATCGCAGTCCGTCCCCCGGTTCATCGGACCACCCGGTGAGACGAAGCCGTCACCGTCCTCGTCAGCGGTGTGCAGGTCCTCGATCATCCACTCCTGCCGGCCCGCTGAGGCGAAGCTGAAGGTCTGCTTCCGCTCATCCACCAACTGCTCCGTCGCGCAGCCCTTCTCGAAAGCCCTGACGGTGATTTCGACGTCCCGCGCCCAGTCCGCCTTCCGAAAGACGGCGACGTTCAACACCGGGTCGTTGGTGTCGAACTGACCGGGCTCCTTGAACTCCGCGAGCACCGTCTCACCGGTGCCACCATGGGCCTCCACCGTGATGCAGCCCTGACTGAATTTCGGGTGGTGGCCAATCTTGACGTGAACCGCAGCCTGCTTCGTGTCCGGCTCTTTCGAGTCCTTCTTGCAGGCCAGTATCAACAGAGGCAGGAGGAGAATGGCGGATTGACGCATAGGATGCACTCTACCCCAACCCCAGGCGTGACTTGCCCAGAAGCCGGCTCACCCTGAAGTCCGCCTGACTGAAACACCATGGACATCCCACAGCCAGAATGGACTGAGGCACACCCCCGTGAGCCTTCGCCGTCACGGCTGTGAGGCCAACCGCCCTGGAGGCACGGCCGCCGTCCCGCGCTGACGCAACTCCGGCGACGCCACCGCGAACCCTTCCGGCAACATCCGGAGAATGCGCTCACGCCGGTGCTTGGAGCCTTCCAGCCGCCGCTCCAGCAAGGCCTTCTGCGCGCGTGTCTCCTTGTCCAGAGGCGCGGGGCGCGCCGCCAGCAACGCCAGCCGCGCCGTCACCTCCTCCACCTCCCGGTCGATGAGCACTGGCTGGATGTTCCGCGACTCATTTCGCGCCCGCCCCACCGCGTTGTTCTCAATCCACACCGGCAGCACCGCCACTTCCTCCAGAGCCACCGACACACCGGGCATGGGCCGCACCAGCGACAGCCGCAGCAACATCGAGTCCCGCCGGTCGCCCCCCGAGCTCTTCGTCCCCGCTGCGTGCTGGTAGAAGCGGTCCTGGTTCGCCACCAGGTTGCCCAGCGAGTACGCGATAAGCCCCTTGCGCCCATCCACCGTCTGGTACGACTCCAGCGGCTGGAGCACGTGCGGATGGTGCCCGATGACCGCCCTCGCCCCCGCGTCCAGCAGCGCGCGTCCCAGCTCACGGTCCTCGGGCCGTGGCTCCCCCTTGTACTCCGTCCCCCAGTGCGCCAGCACGATGAGCGCGTCACATTGCGCCGCCGCGGCGCGCACGGCTTCCACGGCCTGTTCGGGCTGAATCCCCCGGTGCGTTTCGTGCCCCGAATAGGGCACCAGCGCGACGTGCGGCGCCTGCGCATCCTTCGGATTGCTGAAGCCATTCAGCATGCGCGTGAAGGACAGGAACCCCACCTTCACGCCTCGCACGTCCACGAAGGCGGGCTCCCACGCGGCGTCCTTCGTCGCGCCCGTGCCCGTATGACGGATGCCCGCCGCATCCAGGTGCCGCAGCGTCTCCAACATGCCCGCGGGGTGCTGGTCCCTCGCGTGGTTGTTCGCGGTGGACACCACCTTCACCCCGGCCGAGGCCAGCGCGTGCACCATGGCCGACGGCGCGTTGAACAAGAGCTCCCGCGCGACCGCCTTCGTGTTGTCGGTGACGGGCGTCTCCAGATTCACGACGCCCACGTCCGCCGTGCGCAGCACGTCCGCGATGGGCCCGAAGACGTGGTCCCAGCCCTCATGGTTGAGCGAGGGCGCCCGGCCTCCTTCCGGTGGCGGCGCCCCGGTGCGGGCGTGCAGCCTCGCGACATCCTTCACCTCGCCATGGGGAATCACATCCCCACCAAACACCAGCTCCACGCGCGTGGGGGCGGAGGCACAAAGCAGGGGCAACAGCAGCAGGACGGAGGCGGACACACCTCCACCCTAATCCAGACACCCGGCATCGCTGGAAGAGCCCCCCGGGTGCTAGCGGACCGCGGCGCTCAGGCCCTGCTTTTACGCTCCCCGGCGCCGGCGAGCCACCGCGCCCACCAGCAGCGCCACCCCCGCCGCGCCCAGCGCACCCGGCGCCGCTGCACAACCATCGGAATCACGGACGTCCCAGCACGTCACCTCCGCGCTGATGGCGAGCCGCTGGTCCACGCCGTCCACCTGCACCGTGTAGGACTGCTCGACGAAGCGCTCTCTCTCGGACTCCTCCCTGCCGAAGAGGAAGCTCGCCTCTTCACCTGGTGCGAGCGCCTGGGTGCACACACTGTCCGGACAGCTCGACAACGGCCAGTCGACCAGCGTCACCGTCTGCGCACAGGCGTTGCGCACGTTGCTCAGTCCGCAGCTGACGGACGCGCGGAAAATGAGGCACGGCACCTCGGAGACGACGCTCTGGTTCGACGTGGAGCACGCGCACGGCTCCGACTCCGCCCGGGCGATTCCCGACAGTCCCAGCACACTGGCGCAGCCCAGCCAGACCCTCATGCGCCGGGCGCGAACAAGCATTCCTTGCATCACTGCACCCCAACCGATTGCGCCGGCCCCGTCCGCGGCGCGCATCCTGTCCCGGACACGTCCGCGCGCCAAGTCACCGTTGCCGGGTAAGGGGTATCTCCTCCACCGCGCTACTTGGTCCCGAAGAGCCGGTCGCCCGCGTCGCCCAGGCCCGGGAGGATGTAGCCGTGCTCGTCCAATCGCTCGTCGATGGCGGCGGTGTAGACGTGGACGTCCGGGTGGTGCTCGCGCAGGTTCGTCAGGCCCTCCGGGCACGCCAGCAGACAGACGAAGCGCAATGAGCCGGGCTTGCTCTTCTTCAGCCGCTGGAGCGCGGCCACCGCCGAGTTCCCCGTGGCGAGCATCGGGTCGCACACCACCACGTCCCGGTCCGCGAGCTGGCCGGGCACGCGGTAGTAGTACTCCACCGGCGACAGCGTCTCCGGGTCTCGGTACAGGCCGATGTGCCCCACGCGCGCGGAGGGCACCAGTTGCAACATCCCGTCGAGGATGCCCTGCCCCGCGCGCATGATGGCCACCAGCACCAACTTCTTGCCATCCAGCACCGGCGCCACCGTGCGTGCCATGGGCGTCTGGATGTCCTCCTCGCGCACCTTGAGGTCTCTCAGCGCCTCATAGGCGAGCAGCAGTGAGATTTCCTGGAGCAGCGCCCGAAAGGAGGCGGTGCTCGTCTCCACCCGGCGCATCTGCGTGAGCTTGTGCTTCACCAGCGGGTGGTCCACCACCGTGCAGTTCGGAAACTCCATTGCGTCCTCCCGTCAGAACACCGTGCCGTCACTGTCCACGCGGATGGGCGGCCCGCCACCAGGGCGCCGCTCCGCCGCCACGCGCCGGCCCGCGGTCCACGTGCCACCCTGGAGCACCTTCCCCAGCGGCAGCTCCTCCGCGCTCAGGCCCAGCCGTCCACGCACCAGCGCCGCCACCCGGTCCAGCAGGGCCACCGTCAGCGCGCGCCACTCCACGATGGGCTCGTCACCCGGGTGGAAGGACTGCGTGAAGAGGCGCGGCTCCCGGGGAGACAGCACGCCCAGGTCCACCAGCAAGCCACCGTTGCGGTACTCGGGCAGGCCGGTGAGGCCATCCAGCTCCGTCACCACCACACCGGCCTCGGACAGCGGCTCCACCAGGGAATACGTCAGCCACTGCGACAGCTTGTGGAAGGGCACCAGCGCCTCCAGGCTCTCCACCGACCCCAGCGCGGGATGTGGCCACACGTCGCCCAGGTTCACCGCGTCCACCATCACCCGCCCCGGCCAGATGGGGCCCAGCACCTCCAACACCAGCCCCAGCAGCTCCGCGGCGCGCACGCTGCGCTGCTGCGCGGTGATGATGTCCAGCAGCGCCCCTGGCCGAGGCAGCACCTTCGCCAGCCCGTGCAGCAGGTGCAGCCGGCCCTCCAGCCCATCCACCGGGTTGGCATCCGTCACCTGCATGCCCTGCGCGAGCGCCTCGCGCGTGAGCCGCCCCAGCGCCTCCGCGTCCACGCGCAGCGGCCGGTCCGGGTCCGACGAGAAGCGCCCCTCCATGAACATGCGGAAGCTGGCCACGGCCAGTCCCTCGGAGCGCGCCCACGTCTTTCCGCCGGCCTCCTGGTAGCGCCACTGCGGGCCACTGCCCGCGTCCAGCAGCACGCTCACCACCACCAGGTCCAGCTTCGCGCGCGCCCGCTCTTGAAGAGAGGCGTCCTTCAGCCGCGCCTCCAGCTCCGCCAACCGCGCCACGCCGCCCACGTCGAAGTGGCGCCAGCGGCTGTGCAGCGGCACATCCAGCGTGGGGTAGTGCTCGCGCGTCACGTGCAGCACCGTGTCCACGACGATGGGCAGCCGCGACGGCTCGACGCGGAAGTGCTCCAGCTTGCCCGCCAGCCCCAGGTCCAACAGTTGGTGGCACCGCTCGCGGATGGCGGACGGCGTGCGCAGCCACGCCACCGCGGGAGAGAGGTCCGGCCTGGCCAATGAGAAATCAGACATCGAGGTCCCGCCCCTTCACCTGCGCCAGCCCCGCCGCGTCCGCCACCGGCCCTTGCGTGAAGTAACCCGCGGCCTTCTTCGCCTCCATCTCCACCTTGGCGTCGGCGGGGATGAGCTCGTCGGGGATGGGGACGCGCTCCAGGATTTCAATGCCCGAGCGCGTAATCGCGTCGTGCTTCATGTCACTCATCGATACGAAGCGGTGGATGCGGGTGATGCCCAGCCAGTGCAGCACGTCCGGCATCAGCTCCTGGAAGCGCATGTCCTGCACGCCGGCCACGCACTCGGTGCGCTGGAAGTAGGTGGCCGCGGAGTCGCCGCCCTCCTGCCGCTTGCGCGCGTTGTACACGAGGAACTTCGTCACCTCGCCCAGCGCCCGGCCTTCCTTGCGCAGGTAGACGATGAGCCCCGCGCCGCCCGCCTGCGCGGTGCGTACGCACTCCTCGATGCCGTGCGCCAGGTAGGGCCGACAGGTGCAAATGTCGCTGCCGAACACGTCGGAGCCGTTGCACTCGTCATGCACGCGCACCGTCAGCGGCACATCCCGGTCCGCCAGCGTCTCGATGCCGCCGAAGACGTACAGCGTCAGCCCGCCAATGGGCGGCAGGAAGACGTGCAGGTCCGGGCGCGTAATCAGCTCCGGGAACATGCCGCCCGTCTGCTCGAAGAGACCACGGCGCAGCGCGCTCTCCGTCATGCCGAAGCGCTTCGCGATGCCCGGCAGGTACCACACCGGGTCCACCGCGGCCTTGGTCACCTTGATGTCGCCGTTGCCGCGCAGCAGGTCCCCGTCCGGCGTCAAGCGCCCGGCATCGATGGCGTCGCGCACCTCGGGGAAGTTGATGTGCGCCTTGGTGACGGCGATGGTCGGCCGGAAGTCGATGCCCTGCTCCGCGAAGGGCCGGAACGCCTGCGGCGCGATGGCGCCCCACGGGTCCAGCGAGACGATGCGCTGCGGGTCGCTCCACGACGGATGCGGCCCCACCTGCGCGGCGGGCGCGGTGTTCTTCAGGTCGGCGCGGTGGTCCTGCGGCAGCATGCCCGCGGCCACGGCGAGCGCGCGGTACACGGCATACGCGCCGGCATGCGTGCCGATGACGTTGCGGTGCCCGGCTTCCGTCAGCGTGGCGACGACGGGGCCGCGGCGCGTCGGCTCGCCGTCTCCCCAGCGGATGGGGACGCTGGGGACGTCGCCATCCGGGTGGGAGGTGAGGCGGATGTGATTGAGATTCTTTTTCTCGGCCATGGGAGCGCCCTCCTTGCGGGCGCGGGAGCAAAGTCGGGGTGCGGGGGGCGGTGCTTCGCGTCGTGGGGCGCGCTTCAGCTCATCCACGAGCCGTCGGTCCGGGCCGACCACTTGCGGGTGACCTTCTTCACCTGCGTCCAGAAGTCGAGGCTGGACGGCCCGGTGATGTCCCCGTGCCCGAAGCGCGAATCGCCCGTGCCACCGAAGGAGAACGGCTCACGCGGGACAGGGACGCCCACGTTGACGCCCACCATGCCGGCGCGCACGCCCTCCACCACCGTCTGCGCCACCCCACCGTTCGTGGTGAAGATGGACGCCGCGTTGCCGTAGGGCGACGCGTTCTCCACCGCCAGCGCCGCGGACAGCGTGGGCACCCGGACGATGGAGAGCACCGGGCCGAACAGCTCGCGCCGCGCGGCCTCCATCTCCGGACGCACGCCGTCCAGCAGCGTGGGGCCCAGCCAGTTGCCGCCGGACCACGGCTCGCCCTGCGGCTTGTGGCCACGGCCGTCCAGCAGCACCCGCGCGCCCTCGGCCTCCGCGCGGGCAATGGCCGTCTCCAAGCGGTCCAACGAGCCCCGGTCGATGAGCGCGCCCATGCCGGGGCCCAATTCCAGCTTCGCCGCGCGGCGGACGACTTCCTGGAGAAGGGACTCCACGTTGCCCACCGCGAGCAGCACGCTGGCCGCCATGCAGCGCTGGCCCGCGCAGCCGGTGAACGAGTCCACCACCGCCTGCGGCGTCAACTCCGGGTCCGCGTCCGGCACGACGATGAGGTGGTTCTTCGCGCTGCCCAGCGCCAGCACGCGCTTGCCGCGCTTGCAGCCCTCCGCGTACAGGTGGCGCGCCACCGCGGACGAGCCGACGAAACCCACCGCCTGCACGTCCGGGTGCGCCACCAGCGCGTCCACCGCCTCCTTGCCGCCGTGCACGACGGAGAAGACGCCCGCGGGGTAGCCAGCCTCACACATGAGCTCGCCCAGCGCGCACGCGGTCAGCGGCACCTTCTCCGACGGCTTGAGGATGAAGGCGTTGCCCAGCGTGACGGCGATGGGGAACATCCACATCGGCACCATGGCCGGGAAGTTGAACGGAGTGATTCCGGCGACGACGCCCAGCGGCTCGCGGCGGTACTCACAGGAGATGCCGCGGCTGACCTCCAGGTGCGCGCCCGTGTCGAGGTTCTGGAGGGACAGCGCGAAGTCGCAGACCTCCATGCCCTTGAGCAGGCCCGCGCGGGCCTCCGCCACCGTCTTCCCCGCCTCGCTGGCGGCCAGCTGGGCCAGGGCGTCCAGGTCACGCTCGAGGAACTGGCGGAAGCGGTACAGGTACTGCGTGCGCTCCCGCAGCGAGGTGTTCTTCCAGGCAGCCGCCGCCGCCTTCGCGGCCTCCACCGCCTGGGCGACTCCGGATGCGGGCGTCAGGGGAACCCTGCCAATGACGGTGCCCGTGTAGGGGCTCCGGACATCAAGGTGCGCCGCACCGGGCGGCACCTGCCAGCTTCCTCCAACGAGGTTACGGCACGAGACGACGCTCCGCGGAAGCTGGATGAAGGACACGCACACCCCCCAGGTGTCTGGCGTGGAGAAATGGCCTGCCATTGTAACCAGGAGAATGGACTGACATGCAACCCAGGGGTCCCCGAGGGTGCCTTTAGACACGCCCAATGGAAGACATCCAGGCGTTCACTCTGTCAGATAGAGGACCCATCTCTCGGACGGGTGTGAGGGATTGCGTTCAGCGGGCGTCAGGCACCGCCAGCAGGCCGCGCAGCCGGGCGATGGTGGCCGTGTCGTCGGCGTCCGGCGTGAGGCCCAGGGCCTGGACTTCGTCGTACAGCGCGAGCGCATAGTGAATGCGGGAAGTGGCCGTGGCGGTGTCGCCCTGCTCGGCGCTCAGCTCTCCGTCCTCGGCGACCAGGCGCGCGAGCACCTTCACGCGCGTGGGGGAGCCCAGCAGCCGCGCGGTGGCCCCCGGGTCCGCCATCAGCAGCGCGGCGTACTCCATGCCCAGCGAGGACAGCGCCGTCTCCTGGATGAGGCGCTGGGCGTCCGCGAGCTTCTTCTCCCGGCGCGCCTTGATGATGCGGGCCAGCGCGGCGGCGAACTCCTCGATGAGCCGCTCGATGTAATCCTTGCGAAGGGACATGGCGGCCCGAAGGTAACCGCGGAGTGGGGAACGTGCACGCCGAGTCCTTCCGTCGGCTCCCCCCCGGCATCACCACTGTCTACCTACGCCCAACCGGAGATGGTAGCGGCGCTGGGCTCACCTGACAGGAGCCAGGAGTTCGCCGAGCGAGCCGTCACTGCGCTTGGACATCTCGTGGCCCTTGGTCGGACTCTTCTTGTATTCCTGGCCTGGTCTCGCAGGAGCGCGCCCCGGAACCGGAGGACTTGGATGAGAGCGCATGCGGTCATCTGGCTGGTGCTGGCGCTTGCCGTCACAGGCTGTTCGACCACGCGACTCGTGCGCCTGGACACCGGCGACGGACATCTCATCGTCCACACGCCCTTCGCGGAGGAAGGCGACGGGCCTGTGGAACTGGCCGACGATGAATTCGAGGAGACCATGGTGGCGCTCGCCCGGGGCGTGCGGCCCTTCTCCAATCCCCTGCGCGAGGCCCGCCAGCGCTTCGGCGTTCCCGAGCGAAGCGGCGTGTACCTGTACGAGGGGCACGGCCCCCGGCTCATCCCCCAGGATGAAGGGAAGGACCCAGGCGGTCCGCATCTCCTGGAAGTCTACGCGGATGACGAACTGACGCGCGCCTATGGCCGCTGGTGCGAGCGCAAGTCGCAGCCCGGTGACTGCCTGCGCCTGTTGTCAGAAGGCCCGCTGCTGGCCAGCGACGGCAAGTACTCGCTGGCCATGGCCATCGCCATGGACTCGGTGTGGGAAGAGACAGCAGAGGCGCTGGAGGACATGGCCGACCCACAGGCACTGCTGGCGACGGTGAGTGCCTCGGTCAGCATGTACCTGCTCCTCTGGTCGCTGCCCGAGCCAGTGAGCAAGGGACTGGCCGCCCTGCTGACGGCCTCGGCCATTGCCTACCTGGGCGTGGATACCGTGTGGCGCATTCTGGACGGGTGGATGGCGCTGGTGCGCGAAGTGGACCGGGCCACCACCTTCGAGCAACTCAGCGAGGCGGGCGAGGCGTACGGCGAAGTGCTCGGGGAGAACGCGGCGCGCGTCTTCGTCATGCTGGCCACGGCGGCGATAAGCAATACGGCGGGCCTGGCGACGCAGTCCTCGAGACTGCCGGGCTCGGCGCAGGCTGCGCTCGCGGTGGAGACGCAGGCGGGCTATCAGTACTTGACTATCGGAAGCGTGCAGTCGGTGGCGATGACGGCCGAGGGCTTCACTGTCGCCCTGGCGCCCAACGCGGTCGCCATGGCGGCCCAAGGCATGAGCGGCGGCCGCTCCGAAAACCACCACCTCGCGACGAACAAGAACGGCGTCTCCACCGTGCGCGGCGGGCCCTGGACGCCCCGGTTCAAGAGAATCTTCAAGAAGGCAGGGATGGAGCTGGAAGACCCTGAGAACATCGTGCCCGTGAAGGGCCACAAGGGCCCCCATCCCCAGAGGTATCATGAGCGGGTCTACGCACGGCTGGAGGAAGCGACGAAAGGCTGCCGGAAGATGACCGAGTGCCGGGAGGCCTTGGTCAACGAACTCAGACAACTCGCCAAGGAAGCCGGCGCCCCGGGCTCCGGCTTGAACAAGCTCCTCACTCGAACCGAGTGATACCGAGGCGCCATGATGGCCAAGAAGTATTTCCAGCTCGCCGACAACGTTTCCATTCCGGGCCGTTGGGAGTTGGGCCACCCGGGAGATGCGCGAGGTCACGAAGTAGACGACCCTTGGATGTTCCGGGAGGGCCATCCAGTGGAGGTGAGCCAGCGATTCACGGTTCCTATCGAGGAGCCGGGCAAGGCCCTCGATTTTTCTCTCGCGGGCTTCAGCACTCCCGTGGTCAGCGCCAGCGTGGCCAACATCTTCCTGGAGATGGCTCCCAAGGACGTGCAGCTCCTCCCCGTGGACATCCATGGCCCCCTGGACCCGTACTTCATCCTGGTGGCCACGAGGCTCATTCGCTGCATTGACGACGCAGCATCGGAAGAGGTGCTCCACTGGCGCCCGGAGGATGGGCGGCCCGAGAAGGTGGGGCAGTACCGGGATGTCTACGGCATGCGCGTCGACCTCGCCCAGGTGGGCAACGCCCAGGTGTTCCGCACCTGGGGCTGGTCCATCGCCCTCATCGTCTCCGAGGACATCAAGCAGGCTTTGGAGCGTGCGAAGGCGACCGGCGTGAAGTTCACACCGGTGTAGTTCGCGCAAACGCGCCCCCTGTCCTCTGAAGCACCCAGGAGGTCCAGAGGACAGTCCCCCACGCGTCGGTGACGGCAGACACAGGCCGGGTGCGCAGGCAGCCATGCGAACAGCCTGGAACATGGGCCTGATGGACAAGCGCGGATAGAGTGACGCCGGGTGCATCGGCCATGAGCATGAGAGACAGCGGTAGAGGACGCGCGGGCACGGGCAATCGAGAGGGCGATGCCTTCGGCACCGGCCCTGGGTCGCGGCGCGACGACGCGCCACCCGTTCCCCAGGTGGGGCGCTACTTCCTCCTCAAGCGCCTGGGACAGGGCGGCATGGGCGTGGTGTACGCCGCCTATGACCCGGACCTGGACCGCAAGGTGGCGCTCAAGCTGCTGCACGCGGACTCGCGGACGGACTCGGAGGAGGCCCGAGCCCGGCTGCTGCGCGAGGCGCAGGCCATGGCGCGCGTCTCGCACCCCAACGTCATCCCCATCTTCGACGTGGACGTGTGGGGTGACCGCGTCTTCCTGGCCATGGAGCTGGTGGACGGCGGCACCCTGGCCTCGTGGGTGAAGGAGGGGCAGCGCTCCTGGCGAGAGATTCTGGAGTCCTTCCTCGCCGCGGGCCGGGGGCTCCAGGCCGCGCACGAAGCCGGGCTGGTGCACCGCGACTTCAAGCCCGCCAACGTGCTGGTGAACAAGGCAGGCCGCGTCTTCGTCACCGACTTCGGCCTGGCGCGGCCGGTGGGCACGCTGCCCAAGGAGGAGCCCCTCTCCGAGGACGCAGAGGCCCTCATTCCCTCCGAGCGGCGCATGCTGGACACGCCCCTCACCGAGGCGGGCCTCATCATCGGCACGCCCAGCTACATGTCCCCGGAGCAGTTCCGTGGGGATGACCTGGACCCGCGCTCGGACCAGTTCAGCTTCTGCGTCGCGCTGTACTGGGCGCTCTACCGTCAGCGCCCCTTCGAGCCCGCCAAGATGGAGGCCTATGCCTCCTCGCGGAAGCCCCAGGCCCAGCCCGTGGTCGAGGCCACCGAGCCGCTGAACGTGACGGCGCCCCTGGAGCGAGAGGCCCCCAAGCCCCTGCCGCCGCCCGTCCTCATCCAGGAGCCGCCGCGCGACGTGAAGGTCCCCGCCTGGGTGAAGCAGGCGATGATGCGCGGCCTGTCGCTGGACCCGGCCGCGCGCTTCGCGTCCATGGAGGCGCTGCTCGGCGCGCTGTCACAAGAGCACCGCTTCACGAAGCGCCGGCGCTGGGTGGCGGGCGCGAGCACCGTGGCGGCGGGCGTGGCCCTGGTGGGCGGCGTCCTCTACCAGCAGTCCCAGGTCTGCGCGGCCGCGGGCGCGCGCATGGATGACGTCTGGAGCCCGGCGGCGCGGCAACAGGTGGAGGCGGCCTTCCTCGCCACTGGCAAGCCCTTCGCGCAGGAGCTGGCCGGCAAGGTGTCCCAGGTGCTGGACGGCTACGCGAGCGCGTGGAAGCAGCAGAGCACCGAGGCCTGCGAAGCCACCCACGTCCACGGCGTGCAGACGGAGGAGCTGCTGACACGGCGAACGGTGTGTCTGGCGCGGCGGCACAAGGACGTGCGCGCCACGGTGGCGCTGCTGTCCAGCGCGGACGCGTCGCTGGTGGAGAAGTCGGTGGACGCGGTGCACGCCCTGCCCTCGCTGCACGAATGCGAGGACGAGGAGTCCCTGGCCGAACAACAGCGGCTGCCCTCGGACGCGGCGAAGCGCGCCGACATCGAGAAGCTGGAGGAGCAGCTCGCGGGCGTGAAGGCGCTGGTGGACGCGGGCCGCTATCCGAAAGCCCTGGAGACGGCGCGCGCGCTGGAGGCACCGGTGCTGGCCACCGGCCACCTGCCGCTCACGGCCGAGCTGCGCTTCCACCTGGGCTGGCTCCAGGAACAGAACGGCCAGTCCCCCGAGGCGTCGAAGCAGCTCTTCCACGCCGTGCGCGACGCCGAGGCGGGGCGGGCGGACCGGCTGAAGGTCGCCATCCTCAACAAGCTGCTCTACGTGGAGGACGGCCAGCAGCACTTCACCCAGGCCTCGGACTGGGGCGAGCTGGCACACGCGACCCTCCAGCGTCTGGGCGGCGAGCCCGTGCTGGAAGCCGACGTGCGGATGAACCAGGCCAACCTCGCGGTGTCGCAGGAGCGCTTCGAGGATGCGCGCACGCTGCTGGAGCAGGCCAAGGCGCTCCAGGCCCACGCCCTGCCCCTGGGCCACCCCAAGCGCGCGCGAACCACCTTCCTGCTGGGCGGCGTGATGCTGGACCTGGGGAAGCCCGAGGAGGCGGTGAAGCTGCTGGAGGAAGCGCTGACACTGACGGAGGCCGCGGTGGGCCCCTGGCACCCGGACATGGCCCAGCGCCACGGCATGCTGTCGCTGACGCTGCGCGAGCTGAAGCAGGACGCCAAGGCCCTGGCGCACGCGCAGGCGGCGGCCCAGGTCCGCAAGGCCACGCAGGGCGAGACGAGCGTCCTGTACGCGGAGACCCTGGACGAGGTGGGCATGTGCCTGCACGCGATGAAGCGCTACGACGAGGCGCTGAAGGCCTACGAAGAGGCGCTGGTCATCAAGCGCGCGGCGCTACCCGCGGACGACGAGCGCCTCCAGTACTCCTATGACGGCGTGGGCCAGGCGTTGCTGGAGCTGGGCAAGGCGAACGAATCGGTGGCGCCGCTGCGGCAGGCCGTCTCCTTCGCGTCGGCCCCGCCCGACGTGCTGGCCGAGTCCGGCTTCGCCCTGGCTCGCGCCCTGTGGATGACGCAGCAGCCCCCGGCGGCCCGCGGGGAGGCGGCCCAGGCCCGGGCGCGCTTCACCGAGGCCGGCCTGGATGCGCGGGTGGCGGACGTGGACGCCTGGCTCTCGACGCTGCCGCCCGAGCCTGCCCCCCGGCCCGCGCGACGCAAGCCCCGGCGGTGAAGTCGCCACGGACCCAACGGGTGGCGGGCCGTGTCGGCCGTGTTAGCGTCCCGCTCCCGTGGCCCCGTCGAACGAAGAGGATCCCGCGCTGGACCCGACGCTGACGCTGAGCCGCGCGCGGCAAGGCCGGGTCCGGCTGAAGTTGATGGTGCTGTCCGGCCCCGAGTCCGGCCAGAGCCATGCGCTCACCAGGCCCGAGTACGTGCTTGGCAAGGCCCCCACGTGCGACATCGTCCTCACCGACAAGACGATTTCCCGCGAGCACCTCAAGCTGACGGTCCACGACGAACACGTGGTGGCCACGGACATGGGCTCGCGCAACGGCTCCTCGTGTGACGGCCGCCGCTTCACCGAGTTGGAGCTGCACCCAGGCACCGTCATCACCCTGGGCACCACCGAGCTGAAGCTGGTGCCAGAGGAGTCGGCGAAGCGCACGCTGCTGCTCTCCAACCGCGACCGCTTCGGCGCGCTGGTGGGCAACAGCCGCCGGATGCGCGAGGTGTTCACCCTGCTGGAGCGCCTGTCCCCGGGCGGCGCGGACGTGCTCATCCAGGGCGAGACGGGCACCGGCAAGGACCTGTGCGCCGAAGCCATCCACCAGGCCAGCCGCCGCGCCAGCGGGCCCTTCGTCATCGTGGACCTGGCGGGCGTGGCCCCCTCGCTCATCGAGTCCGAGCTGTTCGGCCACGTGAAGGGCGCCTTCACCAACGCCCAGAGCGACCGCGCCGGCGCCTTCGAGCGCGCCCACAACGGCACCGTCTTCCTGGATGAAGTCGGTGAGCTGCCGCTGGAGCTCCAGCCCCGCCTGCTGCGGGTGCTGGAGCGCCGCCAGGTGAAGCGCGTGGGCGCCAACGACTACGTCACCGTCAACATGCGCGTGGTGACGGCCACCCACCGGGACCTGGAGGACGCCGTGCGGCAGGGGAAGTTCCGCCGCGACCTCTACCACCGGCTCGCCGTG
The DNA here is from genome assembly GCF_006518205.1 of Myxococcus sp. CA005. Lineage (NCBI taxonomy): Bacteria > Pseudomonadati > Myxococcota > Myxococcia > Myxococcales > Myxococcaceae > Myxococcus > Myxococcus sp. CA005. Next base: position 45,997 of record NZ_SRLV01000015.1, read on the forward strand.
CTCCGCGTGACGATGCCCTCCCTGCGCGAGCGCCCCGAGGACATCCCCCTGCTCATCGACACCATGCTCGAGCAGACGGGCCGCCCGCCCAGCACCCTGTCGGACCAGACGCGCGCCCTGCTCACCCAGTACCCCTGGCCCGGCAACGTGCGCGAGCTGCGCAACGTGGTGGAGCAGGTGGTGAACCTGGGCGAGGAGGCCCTCCCGGAGCTGGAGCCCGCCGACAGCGAGCGGGGCCACAGCGCGGCCGACCTGGACCTGCCCTTCAAGGAGGCCAAGGAGCGGCTCGTGGAAGGCTTCGAGCGCGACTACCTCCGCAACCTCCTGGAGCGCTGCGAGGGGAACATCTCCCGCGCCTCCCGCGAGGCCGACATCGACCGCGTCTACCTCCGCAAGCTCCTGAAAAAGCACGGTATCGAACCGAGCGGCGGCGCTTGAGCGCTCCGAAAACAACTTTCTCCAGAGATTGGAGATAAGCTCGAATTGGAGCCATGTGGGCTCCGCCCATCCCCCAGGGAAGACCGCCCATGCGAGTGAACCTCTTCCAGTCCATCGCGAGGCTCTCGGAGACCCGGACGCAGCAGAGCGTCCCGCCCGCAGCGTCCGGCCCCGCCCAGACCCAGGCCCCCCAGCAGCCGTCCGTCCCCGACGTGGTGGCCCGGTACCTCACCGACAGCTTCGAGGCCGCGGGCGCATCGGAAGTCATCAAGCAGACCAAGGACTCCAACTGCGGCGCCGCGGTGGCCACCCTGCTGTCGCGCACCGCGGGCAAGGACTCCGCGTCGGCGGCGCAGAAGATGGACACGCTGGAGTCGCGCTTCACCGACGGCGGCGGCACGACCCCGGAGGAGCTCGCGAAGATGCTCGCGCACGAGGGCCTGGAGGTGAAGAAGGGCACCTCGAACTTCGACATGCCTTCGGTGAACGAGGCGCTTGCCCGCGGTCAGCAAGTCGTCGTCCAACTGGACACCAACCGGCTCGCCACGGGCGTGGACTCCAAGATCGCCGGTGACTCGCACTGGGTCGTCGTCGACGGCATGGACGACAAGGGCAACTACCAGGTGAAGGACACGAACACGGGCACCAAGTACTCCGTGTCCGGTCAGCAGATCGCCGACTCCGTGGGCTCCGCGTGGGAGCTGCACCAGGGTGGCGGCATGCTCGTCGTCGGCGACCCGCAGAGCGCCATGGACGAAGGCACGCTGGTGGAGAAAAGTTCCCTCCACACCAGCGTCCTGGGTAACACCGACGGCGGTGGCTCCCGGGCTCGCGGCAGCTTCGGCCGCGAGTCTTCCTGAGCCTCCCGCCGTCGTCCTACCTGCCAGCGTCGACTACGCCGGCAGCGCGCCCTGACCGGAAGCCAGGGTGCTGGCGAACTGATTCACGTTGCGCACGTAGTCCGCACTGCCCAGGCCCGCGGGAATCGCATGCGGGTTGCTCTTGTCCACGCCGTTCGGACCGGAGTTGTAGGCGCGCAGGGCCAGGTCCCAGTTCCCGAACTGCGCCTTCATGTCCTTCATGTAGCAGGCGCCCGCGAGGATGTTCGTCTCCGGGTCAGACAGGTTCTTGCCCTGCAACTCGGGGTACTTGTCCTGCAGCCCCTTGAAGGTGTTGGGGTTCACCTGCATCAACCCCGTGTCCGTCATGCCGTTGCCGCCGTTGGTGGACGAGGCGTCCACCTTGCCGCGCGACTCCGCCCACACCTGCGCGGCCAGCATCTCCACCGGCACGCCCGTCTTGGCCGCCGCGGACTCGAGCGCCGGACGCAGCTTCTCCAGCGCCGGAGGCAGGTTGCCGCCCAGGCTCGCGCCGCCGGCACCCGTGCTCGCGCCCACCGAGGGCGCCGCGCCGATGCCGCCCACCGGCGCACCCTCGATGTCACTCACCGGAGCGGGCGCGGGCGCGGGGCCACCAGCGGCAGGCGCCGACGTGAGGCCCTCCACCGGCTCATTCATGAACGGAGACGGGCCCTGGGCGCTGGGGTTCAGCTCCACGGGAGGACGGCCACCGCGGGCCGACGCAGGCGAGAAGGAGCTGTCCAAGAAGCACTTGGACGAGGACGCGCCCTGGGCGCCTTGAGCACCGGAAATGCCCTGGCCGTACGAAGCGCCCTGCGCGCCACCCGCCGCGCCGCCCGCCTGCATGGCCTGCTGGAGCTGGGCCAGCGTGTTGATAATCGCCAGGGCCCCCTCGAGCAGCTTGCCCAGGGACTCGGCCTTGCCGCCGCCCAGGTCGAAGCCATCCTGCTGCATCCCGATGCGCCCCAGCGACGGCTTCTGGGCCGAGGCACCCGAGGGACCAGACAGCGACGCGGAAGGCCGGGAGACGGAGACATCCTGGGCCGGGGAGCGGACGGCGGAGGAGGCGGAGCCGCTGAGAGGAGAGAGGCGCATGGGGAAGTTCCTTCGGGGAGGGTTGGAGGGCTGCTGTAGGCGACCCACGCACCAGTAGCAGCAGGTGTGCCAACCGTCGGGAGCCCTCCTTTCCCCGCCAAACCCCTGATTTCACTTGAGTCGCTGGAGCGCCCGCGCCCCGTGAGGCCCTGGCCCCTGGTGACTGCCGCCGTCAGGGGGCGGTGGTCGCAGTCACCAGGCTCCGTCCGGCAGCCGTGCCGACATGCCGGCGCGCTAACGTAGCGGCCTTCTCGTCGTGGAGGGGATGCGGGACATGAGCCAGAACGGAAGCAGTGCCGAGAGCGCACGCGTGCGCTGGCTGGTGGTGGGTGCCTTCTCCCCGTCCCCCTCGGGCCGGCGCTTCCCGCTCACGGTGAACACCTTCGGGGATGAGCTCACGCGCGCCGCCAGCGGGCTCCGCGTCACCGTGGCGGACCGACTGGGCGCGGGTGACACGCGCACCGTCGAGCTGTCCTTCGACCGGCTGCGCGCCTTCAGCTACGCGGACGTCATCACCCGCGTCCCGGAGCTGCGCGCCTTGCAGCACCTGCACGAATCGCTGTCCACGTCCGATCCGCTGCGCACGCTGACGCCCGAGGAGGCCGCCACGCGCGTGGCCACCGTCACCGGCCCAGGCCGCCTTCCGGACGCGGTGGCCGAGGCCCTGCGCGCGGCCTCCACGCCGCCCGCTCCCACGGCGCCGACCGCGCCCACCGAATCCGGCGAGGACCTGGTGGAGACGCTCCTCAGTCGCGCCGACGCGAGCACGCCCGCCGCCGCGTCCCGGGCGGTGGATGCCTTCCTGCGCGCCATCAATCCACGCGTGCCCGCCACGCCCGCGCCCGTCGTCACGCCGGAGGCCGCCACCCGGCAGACGGCCCGGGACCTGGTGGAGCAAGCGCTGCTCCTCACGGCGAAGGACCTGCTCGGCGCCGAGCCCGTGGCCCACCTGGAGTCCGCGTGGCGCGGCCTCAAGTGGCTGCTGGACCAGGTGCCCGCGTCCTCGGGCATCTCCGTGGAGGTGCTGGACGTGGCGCGCGCCGGGCTGCTGGACGCCGTGCAGGGCGCGCTAGGCGCCGAGCCCTTCGAGCGCCCCGACGCCGTCTTCATCATGGATGCCACCGACGACGTCGCCCTCCTGGGCAAGCTCGCGGCGATGGGCGAGCGCGCGCAGCTCCCGGTGGTGGCCGCCGTGTCCGCGCCGCTCCTGGGCGTGGCGCAGGCGGAGCTGGCCGTGGCGCTGGAGGAGGAGCGCGAGCATGTCCCCGAGGCCTGGACGGAGCTGCGCCAGGACGAGTCCGCGCGCTGGCTGTGCGCCGTCATCAACCGCGCGGTGGTGGCCAGCGAGGGTCGCGGCGCGGCCCGGCGCGTGAGCTTCACCAGCCCCGCGCTGGCGGTGGCGGCGATGCTGGCGGCCAGCTTCCGGGACACCAGCGCCTTCGCGCGCATCATGGGCCAGCAGGGCGGCCTGAAGGCGCCCGCCATGTGGGAGCTGCCCACCGGCCGCGATACCGGGCTGAGCATTCCCACCGAGCACTTCCTCCCCATCCGGGCGCAGGCGCGGCTGGAGGAGCGCGGCATCCTGGGCCTGGGCAGCGGGCGCAACGCGGACGCGGTGCTGCTGGCCGCCGCGCCCATGGTGTTCGGCGGAGGCTACGCGGTGCCGCTGCCCGCGCAGTTGCTCACCGGGCGCATCGTCCGCTTCGCCACCTGGGTGCGGGACCAGTTGCCCGCGGGCACCGGCGGCGACGACGTGGACGCCATCTTCTCGCAGGCCGCGGAGGTGTTCCTCTTCCGGGGCGCCACGGAGAACGGACAACTGCGCGGCCAGTTGGTGGCCACGGACAACGGCCGCGGGGTGCACGTCACCGCCACCGTCCGCCCGGAGCACGCGGGCACGCGCTTCCAGCTCGCCTTCACCCTGCCACTGCGCGGCTGAAGTCAGTCCTTCTTGAAGCGCAGCACGTAGCCTTCGAGGAACACCGTGGGCAGGTCCAGGTCGCCCACGGGTTCGCGCACGAAGCCGCGCCGCTGGTACATGCGCCCCACGCCCTCCGCGCCCCTGCGGACGTGGAGGCACACGGCGTCCACGCCCCACTCGCGCGCCCGGGCCTCGGCGGCGTCCAGGAGGGGCTGGGCCAGCCCGGTGCCATGGTGACTCACGGCGGTGGCCAGGCCGCGCAGGTCGGCGGCGTTGGGCAGCCAGGCCTCGGAGCCGGGGGCACCGGGCTTGAAGAGCGCGACGGTGCCCACCACCTGACCGTCCAACTCGGCCACCAGCACGGTGGCCGCCTTGCGCCGGGACGCGACGTCCCGCAGCTCGCGCTTGCGCTCGTCGCCATAGACGACTTCCGGGAGCTTCTTCGCGTACTGGGTGAGGAAGGCATCCACCAACAACTCCCCCACCACCGCGTCATCCTCGGGCCGCGCCTCGCGAACGAGGGCCCGCTCTACGACATGCCGGGTGTCCATGGCCCGGAACTCTACGACCGGCCGCGCGTCCGCGCGATTTCACCCCGGCCAGCCCTGCTCATGTCTGCGTGCAGGCGGACACTGCGTCGGCGTCACCACTTGCCCAGGGTGCCAATCAGGTTGCCCGTCTTCGCGTCGAAGACATCCAGCCACACCCAATGCGGAACGTAGACGCGCCCACCGTGCAGCTTGATGTCGGACGCCCCCGAGCCGCTCTTGGAGTTGGGAATAGGGACGTCCCAACTGACGCTCCCCGTCCGCATGTCTCTGCGAATGAGCTGCGCTCCCCCCTCCTTCAACTCGTAGACCATGACGAGTGCGTCCTCGGAGAAGGCGAGGACCTCCACCACGCGCTCCTTCACCATCTTGGGGTCCATGTCGGCGACGTTGCCATGCCACAACGGGACCTTCTGGCCCTGCTGGAACACCGCCGCCATGGGCACGCGGCTCCCAGGACTCCGCTCACCCAGGACGACGTTCAGGTCATTCAGCTTGTAGACATGCTGAGCCGAAAACCCGGGAACGTCCGGCAGGTCGCGCGGGCGTTCACAGGGGATGGGACTCCTCCTCACCAACTGGGGGGGACACATCCGGGGGCCCCATTTGAACGGCGCGCAGGAGGGGGGCGGCTCGATGGCGGGCCGAGCGGCCGCCGTTTTCGTGTTGAGCAGGAGGTTCTGCCCATCCGAAACATCGACCCAGACGGACTCGGTGTCGCCCCGTGGGATGCAGAGGTTGCGAGGCTTGTCCGAGAGCGCCACCCGTCCGAGCTGCTTGCCCGTCTGCGGGTCGAGGATGCTCACCGCGTCAGGCGAACTCATCACCACGCGCCCGCCCTGATGAACGAAGTGCACCGTGCCGCTGAGCTCCGAGATTGACCCCTCGAGGCCCGTCTCCCAGAGCAATCCGAGCGACTTCCCATCGAACGCGGCGGCCATCGAGCGGATGTCCGTCCCACCGGTGTTGGGCATGAGCCGACGGATGCGCCCGACGAAGTCGTCCGTCCCGTCCCCGTTGAGGTCCACCACCAGGGGAACGCTCGTCGTGTCCCATTGAAACGTCGATGCCTTCTCCACCCCGGGTGGCCGCGCCACGACGATGGGAGCCGGCCCCGGCCCGCCCGGGATGGGACCACCGGTGGACTCGGAGGCAGTCGTCCAGGTGATGAAGCCCACGACCAGCGCGATGAGTGCCAGAACGACGCCGCCGATGGCCGCCAGTTGAATCACCCCGACCGGGATGCCCCCACGCTCCTCGGATTCTGGTACGGGCGGGGCCTCATAGGAGGGGAGCGGTGCCTTCTCGCCCCGCGTGTCGATGGAGGCATTGCAGTAACCGCAGGTGTACAGCTCCTGTCCCTGTGTGAGGGCGAAGGGCGCGTTACAACGAGGGCAACGAGGCGAGGTCGGGCGTGCGCGAGCCATGGCGCCTCTTTACCATCCCCTCCCCATACACTCCGAGCGTGGAACCACGCCTCAGAGAAAACTGCCGATGAACCACGGCAGCCGCTCGCCCAGCTTCTGCAAGAGCCCGCGCCGCTTCCACCCGCTCCAGTGAATCTCCCGCGAGTGGCGTAAATCCTTCTCAAAGGATGCGGCGAGCTGCGCCGCCAGCGCCACGTCCTCCACCACCACCGAGCACTCCTCCAACGTCGTCAACGCCAGCGGGTCCATGTTGGTGGAGCCCACGACGGACAGGGAGTCATCCACGAGCATCGTCTTGGAATGCATCATCGACAGCTCGTACTCCCAGATGCGCACGCCGCCCTCCAGCAAGCGCGCATAGGACGCCCGCTGCGCCGCGTTCACGGGCCCGACGTCATGGTGCCGCCCGGGCACCAGCACCCGCACGTCCACGCCTTGCTTCACCTTCTCCAGCAGCATGTCACTGATGGCGTCGGAGGGAATGAAGTAGGAGTTCGCAATCCAGAGCCGCTCCTGCGCCGCCGCGATGGTGAGCAGCGTCATCCGCCGCGCGTCCGACAGGAAGCGGTTGTCCGTGCTGGCCACGAAGCCGGCGCGCGCATCCCCCGCGTAGCGAGGCTCCGGGAAGTCCGTCGCCGGCAGGAAGTCTCCACCCGCCTCCTGCCAGTTCTGCGCGAAGGCGACCTGCATCTCTCGCACGGCCGGGCCCTCCACGCGGATGTTCATGTCGCGCCAGGACTCCGCGCTCTGCGCATTCCCCATCCAGCTCTTCCAGATGCCCCAGCCGCCGGTGATGCCCACCTCGCCATCCCTCACCACCATCTTCCGGTGGTTCCGCGCCCTCAGGCGAACCGCGTCCAAGGCCACGAAGTCACCTTGGATGGGCCGGAAGTAGCGCGCGTCACAGCCGCTGGCCGCCAGCGCGGGAATCACCGCCTCGAAGTTGACGCTGCCCAATGGGTCCACGAGCACGCGGCACGCCACCCCGGGCCGCCGCGCCGCCAGCGCCCGCACCAGCCGGTCCGACGGCTCACCGGGGCGCCAGATGTAGCTGATGATGTGGATGCTGGTGCGCGCGGCGAGAATCTCCTCCTCGATGGCGTCGAAGATGAAGCCGTTCTCCACCAACTCCACGCGGTGCCCTGGCACCAGCGCCACGCCCAATGACTGGAAGAACGCGAGCGAGCGCGCCTCCGGACTGGTCCCCGGCAACGCGCGCAGGCGCAGGTCATGCCGGTGATTGGGAGCGGGACACCCGGCGGCAATCAACACCACGGGCACGAGCCAGGCGAGCTTCACCGCCGGAAACTAAGCGCCCATGGCCCGCGGCGCACCTGCCGATGTCTCACGCAAGACACCCCGAGACGCGCGGCGGGCACCTCTCCACCGTGAGGGTGGAAGCCCCCGCCCCGCGTGCGCACCTTCGGGACACACCGCGTGTCGCCATGCTCAACGTGCCCTCACACCGACGTCCCATCACCGCGTGCACACTGCTGCTGGGCTGCCTGCTGTCCGCCGCGAGTCACGCGGCGGCCACGGACGCACCGCTGCGCGACACGCCACCTCCTGAAACACGTTCCAGGTACCTGGACACGCCCGCCGCCCCGTCCCCGGAAAGAGCAGCCGTGCCCACGTACATCGAACCGGAGGACGTCCCGCTGCCCAAGGGCGCATGGGTGGCGCACGGCGGGCTCTCGCTGCTTCCCGTAGCCGGCGTCTGGGGCGCCAGCCGCGTGGGCGGGGACACCCGCGTGGGTGCCACCGCGGCGGAGACGGCGGCGGGAATGCTCCTGGGCGCCATCCCCTCGCGGCTCCTCTTCTTCCGTCCCGCGGCGCCCAGCCCGGGGCGGTGGATGGAATTGGAGACCGTGGCCTTCGGCGGCGGCTTCGTGCTGACACCACCGCTGACGGCGCTCGGAACGTGGGGCCTGGGCGAGCTCGCCTTTGGCGAGAGTCACCATCCGGACCGCGCCTACCTGGGCGCGCTCGGCGGCGCGGCCCTGGGCACGCTGCTGGGCGTCATCGTCCACGAAGCCCTGGTGAAGCTGTCCAAGCCCAGCGCCCGCTTGAAGAGCGGCCGTCAGCTCGTCGGCCTGGGATTCATCGGCGTGGGCGCGACGTTGGGCTATCAATGGGCAGGCGGCGGACCTCGCCCAGACGGACACACGCGATAGTTCTGCTGCGTCTGTTTTCACACGCACGCGTTGTGCACCACCCAAGTCCTTGCAGTCTCAGACGCAGTGCGTGTGACACGCGGGGCATTGTGATTGTCAGACCCGGGCTCCACACTCCGCCGCGCTGTACGGACACCGCTGTTGGAGAGACCGCAATGACTGCTCGCAAGCACCTCCGAATCGCCGTCGTCCTCGCCGCCGCCGCCGCCGTGCTGGGCCTGGGAATCACCATGACGCCGGCCACGGCCGTCGCCGATGACTGCCAGCCCCCCTGCTACAAGCACCCCATCACCGGTGAGTGGATTTGCGGCACCCCGTGTCCGTAATCCCCGGACACACGTGCTGAAACACCTGGGGCCTCTTCCGCACCGCGCGGAGGAGGCCCCGTTTCATTCCCAGCCACCCTGCGGCACCTGCGTGGGGTCAGTCCGTCCGCATGGCCTCCACGGGGTCCAGCTTCGCGGCGCGCGCGGCCGGGTAGATGCCGAACAGCAGGCCCACGCCGCTGCTCATGGCCAGCGACAGCATCACCGCCCAGGCCGGCACCTGCGCGGGAAGCCCCACCATCCACTTCGCCAGTTGCGCCAGGCCCATGCCCAGGCCCACGCCCAACGCGCCCCCCACCAGCGACAGCACCACCGCCTCGATGGCGAACTGCGCGAGGATGCGGCGCCTCTTCGCGCCCAGCGCCTTGCGGATGCCAATCTCCCGGGTGCGCTCCGTCACCGCCACCAGCATGATGTTCAGGATGCCGATGCCGCCCACCAGCAGCGACAGCATGCACACGCCGAAGCTGGCCGCAGAAATCACCTTCGAGATGTTGTTGAACATCTCCGTGGCGCTCTCGTTGGAGAACACGAAGAAGTCATCCTCCTCCAACGGCTTCAGGTTGTGGCGCCGCCGCATCAGCAGCGTCACCTCGTCCTGCGCGCGCTGGAGCACCTCCGCCGACTGGGCCTGGACGCTCACCCGGTAGTTGCGCACCCCGAACAGCGCCTTGTAGACGGACAGCGGCATCATCACCTGGTTGTCCTGGCTGCCTCCACCCATGAAGCTGCCGCGGCGCTTGAGCGTGCCAATCACCTGGAAGCTGCGCCCCAGGATGCGGATGTTCTGCCCCAAGGGCTGCACGCCCGGGAACAACGTGTCCGCCAGGTCCTGGCCAATCACCGCCACGCGGCGGCCATCCAGGTACTCCGCGTCCGTGAAGGGCCGCCCGAACTCCACCACCACCGAGTTCGTCTGGAAGTACTCCGGCGTGCCGGCCCAGATGACCACATTGGGACGCGACTCGCGCTGCTGCGTGGACACCTTCTGTCCACCCTTGGAGTCCTCCGCCGCCGCCAGCAGCACCGACGGCTGCAGCCGGATGGCCTCCAAGTCGCCCTCGTTCAGCCGGGGCCGCCGCGCCAGCTCCGCCAGGGACAGGTTGCCGCCGAAGGGCAGCCGCTGCACCTGGAAGCAGTCGGAGCCCAGCTCGGACATGCTCTCGTTCACCTGGATGCGCAGGCCCTCGATGAGCCCCATCATCGACACCACCGTGGTGGCGCCAATGACGATGCCCAGCAGCGTCAGGAAGGAGCGCAGCAGGTTGGAACGGAACGTTCCGAACGCCAGCCGCAGGGTGTCCCAGATTGCCATCATCGCCGCCGTCTCCCGTCCGTCACTCGTGGCGAAGCGCTTCCACCGGGTCCAGGTTCGCCGCCCGCGCCGCCGGCCAGATGCCGAACAGCAGCCCCACCATCGCCGCGAACCCCACGCCCGCCACCACCGTCAGCGGCTCCACCGCCGCCGCCAGCGGCGTAATCAAGGACACGATGCGCGCCAGCCCCAGGCCCACCACGGTCCCCAGGGTGCCGCCCAGGGCGGACACGCAGGAGGCCTCCATCAGGAACTGGAGGATGATGGTGCGCTTGCGGGCCCCCAGCGCCCGCCGGACGCCAATCTCCCGCGTCCGCTCGCGCACCGACACCAGCATGATGTTCATGATGCCGATGCCGCCCACCAACAGCGTGATGAGGCCCACGCCCATGGCCGCGCCATAGAGCGCCCCGGTGAGCTGCGCGTACATGCTGGCCAGCTGGTCCGGCCGGTTGATGGCGAAGTCGTCCGGCAGCCCCGGCGGCGTGTTGCGCTCCCGGCGGAGCACCGCGGTGAGCTTGTCCACCACCGCTGGCGCATGCTCCGGCGACGTGAGGGCCACCGCGATGTTGGGCGAGCGCTTCTTGCCGAAGTGCGCCAGGAAGGTGCGGGAGGGCACCACCACCACCAGGTCCTGGTTCTCTCCCAGGATGGTGCCCTTGGCCTCCAGGGTTCCCACCACGCGGAAGGGCTTGCCCTCGAAGAGGATGCGCTGCCCCACCGGGTTCACTCCGGGGAAGAGCGAGCGCACGAGCTCCGCGCCGATGACGGCCACCTGCGCCCGGTTGTCCACGTCCGCGTGGGTGAGGAAGCGGCCCCGCTCCAGGGCGAACGAGCCCACCGTGGCGTAGTCCGGCGTGGTGCCCACCAGCAGCACCGAGCCGATTTTGCGGTCCAGGAAGCGGCCCTCCACGCGCTCGAAGAAGAGCGGCGCCGCGGCCAGCACGTGCTCGGACGCGTTGAGGATGGGCGGCACCAGGTCCGCACTCAGGTCCTTGCGGTTGCGGTACGACCACCAGTCGCCGTTGAGCGTCCAGGGGAACTTCGAGATTTGGAGCGTGTTGGCGCCAATGCTCGAAAGCTGATCCTCGAAGGAGCGGTTGATGCCCTGGATGATGCCGACAATGGCCAGCAGCGTGCACACGCCCACGCCAATGCCCACCGTCGTCAGCACGGTCCGCAGGCGGTTGGAACGGAGCGAGAACAGCGCGATGCGCGCCCCCTCCCACACATCGACCCGGATGCTCACGTCAGATTCTCTCCGCTGCGTTGCACGTCGCGCTGGTTGGTACGGGCCCCGGAACGGGTGATTGCACGCGACATTCCTTCGGTGCAAATCCAGTGTGCTGGAAATCCGTCTGGGACCCCGCGCGAGGCCGTCCTCGGCCCGCCAGTGTAGGTGTCCCACTCCCAGGGCGTGCCGGCCCCCACACCCGGCATGCATCCGTGTGGCCGCCCCTGGCCTCCACGCGAGGTGGGAACGGAAGACCGCTGGGACACCGCGCCAGGACGGCGGCACGGTGTCCCGGGCCTCATGATTACGGGACCACGGTCACGGAATCGCCCTGGATGCGGACGTTCAGGATGGCCTCGTTGGGGAGCACGTCCGCTTCCTCGATGATGTCCTGCTCATCCACGCCCACGCGCAGGGAGTACGTGCCGTCCGTCAGGTCGGTGATGTCAATCCACTGGCAGGGGATGTCGGCGACGTAGATGTCCGCCCAGCCGGCGGAGATGCTCATTCGGTCCAGCGGGAAGTGGAAGGGCGCCGCGTCATCGCACTGGCGCTGGTAGTCGACCAGATAGAAGCCCTGCTTGCGGCCCTCCACGACCTCGTTGCCCTGCGCGTCCCGCAGCACGTACTGGGCGAAGTTGGTGAGGTGTTCGTGGCCGTGGCACTCGTCCCAGACGTAGAGGTCCGGCCGCTCGTCCATGTTGGGCACCGAGGCCGCCGCCGCGCCCAGGTTCTGGATGGAGGTGCTGAAGCGCAGCAGGCGCCGCTCACCGGGCGCGGGCACGCAGCCCTCCAACATCTCACAGGAGTCCGCGGCGAAGGTGCGGCGCTCCACGTACAGCGTGCGGGCCAGCACGTCCGCGTCCACGGAGAGGTCCGGCTTGCCGTGCACCGGGTCCAGCGTCAGGCCACAGCCCGCCACGGGCGGCAGGTGCGGCGCCGTAGTCGGCTCCGCGGGCACCCGGCCACCGCCGAAGATGACGACCCGGCCCCCCGGCCCGTCGACGAGCCCTGGCGAAGGCGCAACGCCCGCCACCAGGTCATCGAATCGGTCGCCGTTCAGGTCCCCCGGCGCGATGACGGTGAAGCGGTGGAAGCCTTCGTACCCCTGCGGCAGGGCGTCCGCCCGCGGCCAGGACCACACGGGGCTCAGCGCCGAGGACACCCCCTCCGCCGGCGAATAGAAGTACAGCCGCCCCTCGGAGCCCGCGACGAAGTCCTGGCGCTGCCCATCCCCGTCCACGTCCCCTACCGCGGTGATGGTGGCACCGAAGTTCGCGAAGACGGGGTCACCCATGGCGGTCCACGTGGGCGCGGAGGCATAGCCGCCGCCCGCCTCCGACAGGTGGAGCCGCACCGTGCCACCGCCCGGCCCCGTGAAGCGCTCTGGCACCCCGTCCCCATTCACGTCCGGGAAGAGGCTCAGCGTCCGGCTGTCCACCGTCCAGAAGGGTTGCGCCGCGAGCCCGCCGTCACACGGCCCGGGGCTGCCGGCCTTGCAGCCATGGAGCAGCGAATAGACGTCTCCCATCGAATCCAATAGCAGGAGGTCCTGTGCGCCATCCCCGTCCACGTCGCCCGCGCGATGGACAGCGCCGGTGTAGAGCGGCTCCGTGCGCTCCACCAGGGTGAAGGGCCCTCCCGGCGCGCCGGGCGTGGCCAGGAAGACGGACAGCACCAGCCCCTTCACGCTGACCACGTCATCCAGGCCGTCCCCGTTGACGTCCGCGAAGACGGCGTTGTTGTACACGCCGCCGCCGGGCACCACGAACGCGGGCTCGGTGAAGACGCTGGCCAGGTCCGTCTGGCCCTTGAAGACGAGCGCGCCGTACTGGCCGGAGACGAGCACGTCCGCGGAGTCATCCCCGTCCACGTCGCCCGTGCTCACCGTCATCCGGGTGCCATTGGTCCGCGAGTTCGCGTTGCGCCAGTCCATCACCGCCGTCACGCCCTGCGTGGAGAAGTACGGCGCCTCGCCCGCGAAGAGCGACACCCGGCCGGGGTCTCTCGTGAGCGAGAGGCACGGAGGCGCGGCGACGACCAGGTCCTTCTGGCCATCGCCATTCACGTCGCCCAGCGCGATGGAGCGGCCGAAGCAGCCGGTGGCGTGCGCGGGGTCGTGCTCCACCTGCCAGAGCGGCACCTCGGAGAGGAACGTGCCTCCGTCCCCGGCTCCCGCGTCGCCTCCGTCGGGCTGCCCGGCATCCGGCGTTCCCGAATCAGGGTCCCCTGGCTCCACGGGGTCATCACATGCGCAGAGTGAAACGGCCAGCAGCGAGGTCAGGGCGACAGCGCTAATGCGTTGCATGGGGTGTGGTCCGGGAAATGCGTCGCGGGCGGTCCCTCGCGACGTCTGGGATTGGACGTCCGCAGCGTAGACCGTTCACTTCACCCAGCGCGAAGTGCTTGCCCGGTGCGGGGCATCTCCCGGCGCGCGCCCCCTCGCGGCACCGGAACGGGCGCAATCTTGCCGCCGCACGGAAACAGCTGGTGCCGCAAAGGGACTCTGCCGGTGGCCGTCTGGTAGGAACGTCCCCACCTTTCCCCTGGCGCCCCTGACCCGGGAGCCACCGCGACACATGGCCCCGTCCGCCGCTCCCGCCACCGCCAATGCGCCGCCCGCCTTCCCGGCGTTCACGCGCTCCCAGAAGGTCTTCACGCTGCTGGGCGCGGTGCTGGGGCTCTTGCTCGCCGCGCTGGACCAGACGATTGTCGCCACCGCGGGGCCGGCCATCCAGGCGGACCTGCGAATCCCCGCCTCGCTCTACCCGTGGCTCACCACGTCGTACTTCGTCGCGTCGACGACGATGGTGCCCGTGTGGGGCAAGCTGTCGGACCTGCTGGGCCGGCGCGCGGTGTTGGCCGCGGGCATCCTCATCTTCCTCGCGGGCAGCTTCCTGTGCGGGGTGGCGCGCTCCACGGTGGCGCTCATCCTCTTCCGCGCCGTGCAGGGGCTGGGCAGCGCGGCGCTGTTCACCGCCGCGCTGGCGGTGGTGGCCGACCTCTTCGAGCCCCGTGAGCGCGGCAAGTACCAGGGCCTCTTCGGCGCCATGTTCGGCCTGTCCAGCGTGGTGGGGCCGCTGGCCGGTGGGTTCATCACCGACCACCTGGGCTGGCACTGGGTGTTCTTCATCAACCTGCCCGTGGGCGCGGTGGCGCTGGCGCTGGTGCTGTCGCGCATGCCGCGGCTGAAGCCCCAGCGTGTTTCCCGGGGCGGGCTGGACCTGGTGGGAGCGTTCACGCTCGCGGTGGCGCTGGTGCCGCTGCTGCTGGCGCTCAGCCTGGGGCAGACGGACGGCGGCGACTGGGCCTGGACGTCGTGGCGCATCCTGGGACTGTTCGCGCTGTCGGCGGTGGGCCTGGTGGCCTTCCTCTGGGCGGAGCGGCGCGCGCCCGAGCCCCTGCTCGACCTGACGCTGTTCCGCCTGCGTGCCTTCAGCGCGGGCAACGCGGCGGTGTTCATCGTCGGCGGGGCGTTCCTGTCGGGCATCGTCTTCCTGCCGCTGTTCATGGTGAACGTGGTGGGGCTGTCGGCGACGCGCTCGGGGCTGACGGTCATGCCGCTGACGCTGGGCGTGGTGGCGGGGAACGTGCTGAGCGGGCAGCTCGTGTCCAGGGTGGGCCGCTACAAGGCGCTGCTGCTGGGCTCGCTGGTGCTGCTGATGGCGGGCTTCGCCGTCATGGCCTTCACGCTGACGCCGGACTCCACCCAGGCGGAGGTGACGGCGAAGATGGTGCTGGTGGGCCTGGGCCTGGGGCCTTCGATTCCGCTCTACACGATGGCCATCCAGAACGCGGTGCCACCGGACCAGATTGGCGTGGGCACCGCGGCGGCCACGTTCTTCCGGCAGCTGGGCATGACGTTGGGCGTGGCGCTGCTGGGGACGGTGTTCGCGTCCACGCTGTCCTCGGAGCTGGAGGCGCGCATGGCGCAGGCCACGTCGGCGCTCCCGGACTCCGTGAAGGCCGAGGTGACACGCGCCGCGCCGGGCGTCAGTGGCGAAGGCGGTCCCACCGGACAGGTGTTCCGCGCGGATGAGGTGAAGGCGCGGGTGCGCGCGGAGTTCGACGCCGAGCGGCGCCGTGCGGAGACAACGGCCGCTCCCGAGGCCCGGGCGAAGGTGGACGCGGACGAGAGACAGGCACTGGCAGCGGTGGACGCGGCGGACCGGGCGCTGAAGATGGCGTTCACTCGCGGCGTCTCCGCCGTGTACCACGTGGCCCTGTTCATCGCCGGCGCGGCGCTGCTGGTGACACTGTTCCTTCCGGAGCAGCACCTGCGCCGCAAGCGCCGGCGCATCGAGTCGCGTGCCAGCGCCCCGGAGCAGTAGCGTCGCGGCATGGCTCACGACGCGGAACAGTCACCCGCGCTCACGGACGCGGAGGCCGCCGAGCGCATCCACGCGCGCTTTCCCGCGCTCGCGACGGCGCGGGTCGTCCGCCTGGGGGAAGGCACGGACCATCAGGCCTTCGAGGTGGAGGGGCGCTACGTCTTCCGCTTCCCCAAGAGCGACGAAGCCGCCGAGCACCTGAAGTGGGAGGCGCGCCTGCTGGCGTGGCTCGGGCCCCGGCTTCCCCTGCCGGTCCCCGACTACCGTTTCCTCGCGCACCCTGCCGCCGACCTCGCTGCGGGCTTCGCGGGCTACGAGAAGCTCCCAGGGACGCCCGCGCTCCTCGTCGAGCCTGAGCGGCTGGACCTGTCGGACCTCGGCCGCAGGCTCGGCGCCTTCCTGAGAGCGCTCCATGCGCTCGACCCCGCCGAAGCCGCTGCGCTCGGCGTGCCGGCGGACGACGACCCGGAACTCGAAGCGTGGTCGGCCGCCGCCGTGGACGATTTGCGGCTCGCCGTCGAACACAGCCATATGGAGCCGCACCGGGCTGCGGACTGGGAGCAGCGGCTCAGGGTGCGCCCCACGGAGGGACGCGGCGCTCCCCGGCTGGTCCACGGCGACTTCGCCGCGGAGCATGTCCTGGTCGATTCCCACGGTGCTCCCACGGGGGTCATCGACTGGAGTGATGCGTGCGTCGGAGACCCCGCGAGGGATTTCGCCGGACTGCTCCACTGGGGCGGAGCGCCCATGCTGACCGCCTCGCTGGAGACGTATGGCGCGGTCAGCCCCGCCGTCCTCACGCGGGCGCGGTGGTTCGCCGCCTGCCGCGCGGTGGCCGACATCGCCTTCGGCCAGACGCAGGGACGGCCGGAGTACATCGCCGCCGGGCAACGGGCGCTCACCGGACTTGGGAAGCACCCGCCCTTCGACGCGTAACGCGCGGCTCAGGAGCCGCTGCAACGAACCTGGATTGGATGGCTCTCCAGCACCACACACTCGCCGCTGCTGCACTTGAACAAGTCACAGATTTCCGGGGACTGGACGCAGCGGATTTCGGGGCCCGAGCCCAGGTTGAACGAGGCGCAGGAGAGGCCCTCGGGGCATTGCTTCTGCTCCCCGGTACACGCCGGGCCAAGCACCTGGCCCTCCTTCAACGACAGCCTGGACTCGGTCTCCGTGGGCACCTCGCCCTCGGCACCACGACAGCCCGCCAGGATGAACGCGGCGATGACCCACTTCAGCCCCGGAACACGCTTGCCTTGCTTCATCATGAATGTCCTCCCACGAACCAGTGACTGTCCGAGCCGAGCAAGACATACGCCATCGCAGACGAGGCCCGTCAGCTGAGCAGCCACCCGCGTGACGCGGGCGACGCCATGCTCCAAGGGGTGCCTCGGAAATCCAAGGGCCCCCAAGCCGCCCTCAGCTTCCCGAGGTCTTCGACTGACCAGAAGTGAGCTTAGAGATCGGCGAACAAGTCGACGGCCGCCTGAGCAAGCAAAGCCCGGTCGACCTCCTCGAGTCCTTCTGCATAGGCAATGATATCCAGCACACCTGCGGCATCCGTGCTCCAGAACAAGCGCTGCAGTTTGTCACGGAGCGCCTGCCCTTCCTCGCCGGCCTGCTTCAGTGATGCGCGCACGTCATCCAGCCCCACGAGCTTGACGTAGGCAAAGATATCGAAGCAGTCCTTGGTCTCCGTTGGCCGCTGCTCCAACTTGGCGCGAACCTTCATCGAGAGGAATCCAACTGCGTCCGGCAGCCGGATTCGCAGCGAGGTCTCTCCCATGGGGAGAAACACCGGCTGACTTCCACGCAGCGCCAACCGCGCATCAGGCAGCGGCGTCATGCTCGTGGGGAGCTGTTCCAAATCGACTCCAGCAGGTGCGAACAGGTCGAGGTGCATCACCCCTCCCGGAAGGGTTTTCGACCAACGAAAACTGCGCGTTCGCTCGTACCCCCGGAGCTTGAGGACCTCAGGTAGACGCTCCGCCCCGAATTCGGTGCCATCCATGTCGAAGAGCAGATCAGGCTCGTGGGAATAGCCGCGCTCAATCACGGCGCCTGTGTCGGTCGTGACGGCGATGACCCCCGACCCACCCTTGCGGAGCGACTCCAACGCGAGCACCTGCCCGCCGATGAGCACGACGTTCCAGGAGAGATCTCCCAGTTGCAGCAGGAGTTCACCCAGTTCTCGCAGAATCTCTTCGAACTGCTCCTGCTCGGTCATGGCGCTTCCTCTGAGATGGGCAGCGCCTGTGCGAATCGCTGCACCAACTCATCCGCCTGTTCCTTGCCGCGCCCCCCACTTTGATGGAAATCCACGGTCAACTGAGGCAACGCCACACCCAGGCCATGAGGAAGCGTTCGTGGCGAAAAGAAGACCCCTCCGGCATCCGTCTCAGCCGAGGGCTCCGCCCGCAACACCCAGAAGTTATGAGGCATCAGACGGCGCAGCCCGAAGGCTTCGACAGCCGCGTCGATAGAGCCCGTGAGATAGAGCCCGTGAGGCAGCCCCGACACGAAGCGCTCTTCAGGCAGCAAGGCGCTCGCCAGCGTATAGATGCCCCGAATGCCTTGGGCCTTCAATCGCTCAAGGCCCTTCCCCAACAACTCCGGCGTGGTGGAAGGTGCGTTGAAACCATCCAGTGTCACGGAGGTCTTCTCGCCACTTGCCATCCACGCCCTCAGCAGGCGCACGGGAGCCCTCAGCCGAAACCCACTCCGCTTGCCGACCGGCTCGACATACCCATCGAGCACGAGGTGGCGGACGACGCCGTACGCATAGGAGTAACTGGTCTGCGTCCGCTCCGACAACGCGCGGACCGTCTGCGCTTCTCCCGGCGACTGCAACAGGGTCCGGACGATGCGGCACCCCTTCCCGTGGAATACCGGCTCACGGGGACGCCGCTGTGACGGTTCGCGCCCCTGTACACGAATGAAGGTGCTGCCTGAGCGCAGGAAGAATGTTCCTCGCTGATCGACCAATGCGACGTCTTCTTGCTCGCAGGCCGCGATGACTCCAGATGACGCGGAATCCGTCGCAATCATCGGGATGCGGACAACGGGCAGGCGCTCGGCGGTCCCATCCCGCTGGTCCAGCGCCACGCTCGCTGCGCGCAGGCGTTCCCGAAGTGAGTGCACGTCCGCCGGGAGCAACGGCGCGCGGTAGGCCATCAGGACCGGCACTCGGACCTGGGGGAGGACCACCTCGGCGAGTTCATAGATCGCCTGCCCACCAGGCCCTCGGCGCGGCAACAAGAAGACGTCTTGGCGCAGGAGTTCCACCCCCCGAGGTAACCGGAGGTCCTGCTTCCAGAATGCGTCTCGAAACTCCGCAGTCGAGTCCATTAACTCTGTCGATAATACGCAATATGCGCCAAATACGCGCGCATGTTTCGCCAGAAGCGACCATTATCGACAAAATTTAAAGAATCATGCGGTCCAAGGGCACCCCGGCTGGCCTCCCCCCAAGCGGCCCCTTAGTTCCCTGAGGTCTTCGACTGCTGCGCGGGCACGGTTACCGGCGCGGGCCCACGCGGTGCCGGCGCCTCGGGGCGCGTGAGCGTGCCGGGCATCTCCGCCAGCGCGTACGTCATCCACGCCACGGCGGCGGTGCTGCGCGCCAGGTCCTGCGGGTCCACCTTGTCCAGCGTGTCCGCCTCCGTATGGTGCACGTCGAAGTAGCGGCTGCTGTCCACCTCCACGCCGAAGAAGGGCACGCGCGCGGGCATCAGCGGGCTGATGTCCGCCCCACCCGCCTCGCGCGCGGAGAACTGCGTCACCCCCAGCGCCGTCAGCGGCGGCAGCCACGGGCGCAGCAGGTCCTGCCCGCCCTCGCCCGCGCGCACGCTGACGCTCACGGGCCGCCCGCCGCCCGCGTCCATCTCCAGCGCGCCCACGTGCCGGGGCAACTCCGCCGCGTGCGCCTCCGCGTAGGCGCGCCCACCGCGCAGGCCGTTCTCCTCGTTCATGAAGAGCACCACCCGCACCGTGCGCCGGGGCGCCTGCGGCAGCTTCGCGATGAGGCGCGCGGCCTCCATCACCATCACCACGCCCGCGCCGTCGTCATGCGCGCCCGTGCCCACGTCCCACGAATCCAGGTGCGCGCCAATCAGCACGATTTCCTGCGGCTTCTCCCGGCCGCGAATCTCCGCCACGACGTTGGAGGAATCCGCGTCCGGCAGCTCGGAACTGCCCAGCATCAGCTTCACGCGCACCGGGCCGCCCGCCAGCAGCCGGTGGAGCAGGTCCGCGTCCTCCGTGGCCACCGACGCCGCCGGAATCCGCGGCCCCTCACTGGGGAAGTTCGTCGCGCCCGTGTGCGGCGTGCGCAGCGACGCCGTGGCAAGCGAGCGCACCAGCGCGCCCACCGCCCCGTGCTTCGCGGCGGCGGCGGGGCCTCGTGAGCGCAGCCCCGCGAAGCGCCCGTAGTCCGCGGCCACCGTCATGGTGTGGTTGAAGAAGACGAACTTCCCCTTCACCGCCGCGCCCAGCGACTCCAACTGCTCCAGCGACGTCACCTCCACCACCTCGGCGGTGAGTCCCTCGGGCGCGGTGGGCGGGCTGCCGCCCAGGGCCAGCAGCGCCAGGGGGTGCCCCCGCGTGCGCTCGGAGGCCAGCACCTCGCCGGACGCCTCGCCTCGCACCCAGTGCGGCACCTTCACCGGCTCCAACCACGCCTTCACCCCGTCGGCCTTGAAAGAACGCAGCGCCCACTGCACGGCGGCCTCGGCGCCCGGCGACCCCGACAGGCGCGGGCCAATGCCGTCCGTCAGCTCGGCGAGCCGCGCATAGGCATGGCCATCCGTGAGCGCGGGCCCAATGAGCTTCTCCGCGGTCGCCTGCGCGTACACGGGCGCGGCACGCTTCGCGGTGACGGTGGGCTTCGCGGGGACGGCCTTGGGCGCCGACTTCGCGGCGGGTGCGGCGGCCGACAGCAACTGGAGCGCGAGGGAAGCGGGCAGGATGAAGGTGGCGACGGGCAAGGGTCCTCCAAGGGGAGGCGCTCACTCTCCGTCGAGCCCCTGGGCCTCGCAAGCGACGGTGAGCGTCACCACCGCCCAGAAGCGGACAACGCCCGTGCGTCATGCAGGCATGGAACCGAGGGGCGGAGCGAGAATCCCAGGGGCCACCGCGCGCCGAGAGGGGGAACGCGGCGCGCGGGGCTCAACTGGGACTTCCACGACGGTGTCGCTTTTGGGGGAGGCAATCACCGCCGCCGCGTCTCACTCCGAAGAGGAAACGTGGACGGCATGTTGAAGGGCGAGCGAGCGCCCGTCAAGCACGCGCCCCCTCCGAGCCCATAATCGAACATTCACACCCGGTGAACACAGACGATTCCACTGTCACTGTCCAAATCAGGCAATTCCCCAGGGCCGCCACCGGAAGGCGGGCATCCCGTGCGGGGCGTGTTACAGGCCGGACAGAGGTAAGCGCATGCAATCCACCCTGACGCGGCGGCCCCAGGCGACGGCATTCAGCATCGAGGATCTGCTGGACCGCGTCCAGCGCGGTGAGGTGCGGCTGCCCCACTTCCAGCGGCCCCTGCGCTGGGAGGCCGGCGATGTGAGGGATTTGCTCGACAGCGTGTACCGCGGCTATCCCATTGGCACGCTGCTCTTCTGGAAGCGCGAGGCTCCCGCCGCCAGCGTGAGCTTCGGCCCGGTGCGCATCGACGCGCCCTCCCACAGCCAGGCGCTGTGGGTGGTGGATGGGCAGCAGCGCATCACCGCGCTGGCCGCGGTGCTCCTCCACCCGGAGCAGGAGCCCGCCGCGCGGGACGGCTTCACGCTCTTCTTCGACCTGGATACACACGAAATCGTCCAGCCCGCGCACGGCGAGCCGACGCCTCCGCACTGGCTGCCGCTCAACCGGGTGCTCGACAGCGAGCAGCTGCTGGGCTGGCTGGACCGCTACCCGGGGCGCGAGAAGAACCCAGAGCACGTGCGCGCGGCCATCCGTCTGGGCAAGGCGGCGCGCGAGTACCAGATGCCCGCGTACGTCGTCGAAGCCGCGGAGGAGAAGACGCTGCGCATCATCTTCAAGCGGCTCAACACCTCCGGAAAGCCGCTCACCGACGACGAGGTCTTCAACGCGCTCTACGGCGGCACCGCGGGCTCGCGACTGCCCAACCTGAAGGCGCTGGCCACCAGCCTGCTGGAGCTGGGCTTCGGCCGCATCGATGAATCCCTGCTGCTCAAGGCCGTGCTCGCGGTGCGCGGCCTGGACTTCACCCAGGACTTCCAGAAGCAGCTTCGCGAGGAGGACGACCTCACGCAGACGCTGCTCCAGACGGAAGCGGCCCTGCGCAGCGTCATCGTCTTCCTCAAGCGCGACGCGGGAATCCCCCACGGGCGCCTGCTGACGAACCCGCTCTACTTCGTGCTGCTCGCGCGCTTCTTCCACCTGCACCCGGAGCCGTCGCCGCGCACGCGGGACTTGCTCGCGCGTGGGTTCTGGCGCGGCAGCCTGGTGGACAGCTTCCTCGACAGCCGGGCCCTGTCGCCACAGGAGTTGCTGGCCGCCATCGGCCCCGACGAGGAGCAATCCGTCCAGTCCCTGCTGGCGCAGGTGCGGCCCCTGTCCGACGAATGGCTGGCCCAGCACGCGCAGCCCGCGACGTTCGGCCTCGCGCTGCGCTCGCGGGGCATGGCCCTCAATGCCTTGTACGCGCTCCAGCCGCGGCACCTGCGCACCGGCGCCCTGCTGGAGCCGTCCCAGCTCTTCAGCGACACCGACCCCGCCAGCCTCAGCCCCGTGCTCAAGTCCCTCACCGTGCAGGAGCCCGACGCCGAGCTGAAGCTGGACCCCGCGCTGTACCGCTCCTTCCTCTACACCCCCGCCAACTACCTGATGCACCCGCCCCTGCCCGGTCAGCCCCTGCTGGACGTGCTGCGGGACGAGCCCGCGCCGCCGCCCGAGGTCCTCCAGAGCCAGGCCATCACCCCCGCCATGCGCGACACGCTGCGCGAGGGCGGCACGCTCGAATTCCTCATGCAGCGCATGGAGCTCATCGATAGACACATCATCGAGTTCCTGCGGGCCCGCACCCGCTACGAGGAGTCGGACCGTCCGTCCCTCCAATCGCTGGTCGTCGAGGAGGAGGACTGACTTGGAGCCCACCCGCACCACGGCCGGAATCCTCGACGTCCACCTGGGCGACGTCCACGTCGGCACGCTGACGCTGCTGGAGGACGAACGCATCGAGTTCGTCATCGCGGAGGAGTACCGCCAGCGCTACCCACGCCCGGTGCTGGGACAGATTTTCGAGGACGACCTCTCGCGCCGGCACGTCAGCCGCCTGCGCCTGCCTTCGTACTTCTCCAACCTGCTCCCGGAAGGCTCGCTGCGCGAGCTCATCGCCGAACGCGAGCAGGTGGCCCGCCAGCGCGAGTTCTTCCTCATCGCGCGGCTGGGTGAGGACCTGCCCGGCGCCATCGTCGTGCGGCCCGCCAGCGTGCTGTCACTCAGCGGAATGGAGCCGCTGGAGGAGCCCCAGCCGCCCCACGCGCCGCAGGAGCAGGAGCCGCTGCGCTTCTCACTGGCGGGCGTGCAGCTCAAGTTCTCCATGCTGCGCCGGGACAAGGCGATGACGCTCCCGGCGGGTGGACGCGGCGGCAACTGGATTGTGAAGCTGCCGGACAACCGCTACGACCGCGTCCCGGAGAACGAGTTCTCCATGATGACGTGGGCCCGCGCCGCCGGCATCACCGTCCCCGAAGTGGCGCTGCTGGACGTGGCCGACATCCAGGGCCTGCCCGAAGGCATCACCCTGCGCGAGAACGTGGCCTACGCCGTGCGCCGCTTCGACCGCCCCGAGCCCGGCCGCCGGGTCCACATGGAGGACCTGACGCAGGTGCTGGGGCTGTACGCGGATGAGAAGTACAAGAAGTACAACTACGAGACGGTCGCCAACGTCATCTACAAGGTCGCCGGACTGGACGCGCTGCACGAGTTCCTGCGGCGGCTGGTGTTCATCACCGTCATTGGCAACGGGGACGCGCACCACAAGAACTGGTCCCTGCTCTACCCGGACGGCACCCGCGCCACGCTGTCACCCGCGTACGACTTGGTGTCCACGCTCCAGTACATGCCGGCGGACACGCTCGCGCTCAACTTCGCGAAGTCAAAGCGCTTCGAGGACATCTCCCTGGGCAGCTTCGAACGGCTGGCGCGCAAGCTGGCGCTGCCCCCCAGCGACGTGCTGCCGGTGGTGAAGTCCGCGGTGGAAGCGTCGCTCGACACCTGGTCCTCGCTTCACGCGCAACTGCCCCTGCCGGATGAGAGCCGCCGCCGCATCGAAGCCCACTGGAAGCGCGTGCCCCTGCTCCAGGGGCAATGAACCGGGGCCCGCCATGAGCGAAGACGCCTTCTTCACCGTCTATGGCAACCTGCCCCGTCACGGCCCTGGCAGCGACGACTGCACCCGGGAGGCCCTGCGACGGCTGCCTCCGCTGCCACCGCACCCGCGCGTGGTGGACCTCGGCTGTGGCGCGGGCGCGCAGACGCTGGTGCTCGCCGAGGCACTGCGCACCCGGGTCATCGCGGTGGACCTGCACGAGCCCTTCCTCGACCAACTCAAGGCACGAGCGCGCGAGCGGGGCCTGGACGCGCTCATCGACGTTCAGCGGCAGGACATGGGCGCACTGTCGCTGCCCGAGGCTTCCTTTGACCTCCTCTGGTCCGAAGGCGCCATCTACCACCTGGGCTTCGGTCCGGGACTGCGGCGCTGGCGCCCGCTGCTCGCGCCCGGCGGCCTGGCTGCCGTCACCGAATGCACCTGGCTGACCGATGAGCGCCCCGACGAAATCGCGCGCTTCTGGGGTGAGGTCTACCCCACCATGGGTACGGTTTTGGAGAACCGCGCCGCCGCGGAAACCGCGGGCTACGAGGTGCTCGACACCTTCACCCTTCCCGCCTCCGCATGGTGGGACACCTACTACACGCCCCTGCTCCAGCGCGTCGCACACCTGCGCGCCCACGGTGATGCGTCATTGGAAGACGCGCTCTCGGCCGCCGAGCAGGAGACCCGCCTTTATCGCCAGTACGAACACACCTACGGCTACGTGTTCCATCTGTTACGCAACCCGTCAGCGCTTTGACTCCGCGTACGAGCGACCTCATCCATAAAATCAGGACATGCAATTTTTCCACAAATAGTGTCTATGTCCCGGAAAGCGCAAAGGCGTCTACGAACACCTCGCATGCCATGACCCGGCCTTCCCCCCAAGCCGGCGTTGGCTGCGCCCTGGCAACCCAAGGGAAGCATGTCGACAGAGCAGTGGGCCCACCGCTTCTTCGAGCTGTCCACGGAGCCCTACGTCATCCTGGGCCGTGATGGCGTGTTGCTCGAAGCCAATCCTGCCTTTGGCCACCTGGTGGGCCTGTCTTTGACGTCACTGCGTGGCATGGCCTTGCAGGATTTCATCCCCATCGAAGATGCCGCCGTCCTGTTCGCGCATCTGGGTTCCACAAGCCCCACCTCGCGCACCTGCCGTTGGCGCCGGCCGGATGGGTCCTGGCTGCCTCTGTCCTGGCGCATCACCGCCGCTTCGGAGTCGGAGCCACTCTACTGCACGGTGCAGCGGGCCGAGGAACCATCCGCCGCCCCCTGGCCGGAGAGTGACTACCTGCCCTTCGGCCTCTACCTGGTCGACATCCGCACGCGCCGGGTCCACTACGTCAACCACCGCTTCTGCCAACTGTGGGGCATCACCGAGTTGGAGGGCGCCATCCAGCGGGGTGAGTTGTCCCATGACGAGGTGATCCACCATTGCCTCAAGGCTGGCGACGCGGCGGAGTTCCTGCGCCTGTGCGCGGCCCCGGACCAGGGCTGCGTGCCGGGCCTGGTGGAGGACGAAGCCAGGCTGTCGGATGGACGCACCCTGCGACGGCTGTCCACGTCCTCCTCGGTCGCGGGGGACGCCATGCGCTACCGGATGTTCGCGTTCGAGGACGTCACCGAGAGCAAGCGCACGCAGGAGGCGCTGCGCCGTTCAGAGGAGAGCTTCCGCAGGCTCATCGACCGGGCGCCCGAAGGCATCTTCGTGCACACCCAGCGGCGCTTCATCTACGCCAACCCCACGCTGCTGCGGGCCCTGGGCTACGACGACCCGGCCGAGCTGATGGCAAAGCCCATCTGGAGCATCGTCCATCCGGATGACCTGGAGCTCGTGAAGGACCGCGTGCACACCGCGGCCGTGAAGGGCGCGCTGGCCCCGCTGCGGGAGGTCCGCTACCTGCGGCGCGACGGCACCTGGTACGACGCGGAGAGCGTGGGCATCCCCATCGAGTTCGACGGACACGAGGCCGTCGTGGTGATGGCGCGCGACATCACCGAGCGCAAGCAGGCCCAGTCGCAGCTCCTGCAGAACGACCGCATGGTGCTGGCCGGCACGCTGGCGGCGGGCGTGGGGCACGAAATCAACAACCCGCTGACCTACGTCATGGCCAACCTGGCCTCGGCCCTGGAGTCCGTGAGCCGCCTGGGCGCGGAGCTGACGCGGGCCGGAGAGCGCGGTCCCAGCAGCGTGGCGTGGCCCGCGACGCTGCATGACGCGGAGGCCCTGCTGAAGGAGGCGCAAGAAGGCGCCATGCGCGTGCGCAACATCGTGCGGGACTTGAAGTTCATCTCCCGTCAGGATGAGGAGCGGCGCGAAGCGGTGGACGTGCGGCAGCCGTTGGACTTCTCCATCAACATGGCCGCCAGCCAACTGCGTCACCGGGCGCGGCTCATCAAGAAGTACGAGTCCGTCCCCCGCGTGTACGCGGACGGCTCGCGCCTGGGCCAGGTGTTCCTCAACCTGCTGGTGAACTCGGCGCAGGCCATTCCCGAAGGCAACGCCGAGGAGCACCACATCACCGTGTGGGTCCGCGCCGGACCGCCGGGCAGCGTGCTGGTGGACGTGAGCGACTCCGGCTGCGGCATGACGCCCGCGGTGCTCTCCCGCGTCTTCGACCCCTTCTTCACCACCAAGCCCGTGGGCAAGGGCACGGGGCTGGGGCTGTCCATCTGCCACAGCCTCATCCGCAAGCAGGGCGGTGACATCACCGTCCGCAGCGAACTGGGCCAGGGCACCACCTTCACCGTCACCCTGCCCACGGCGCCGGACGCCGTCCCGACCCAGGCCGCGCCGGTGGCGCCCGCGCCCCACGCCGAGCGGCGGGGACAGGTGCTGGTGATTGACGACGAGCCCGCGGTGGGCCGCTCCCTGGCGCGCATCATCGGCATGCGGCACCGGGTGACGGTGGTGAACAACGGCGAGGACGCGCTGGCGGTGCTGACATCGGGCGCGCCGTTCGACGCCGTCTTCTGCGACCTGATGATGCCGGGCATCTCCGGCATGGACGTCTACGAGCGCGTCCGCGAGCGCGGGGATGGCATCGCCGAGCGCTTCATCTTCATCACCGGCGGCTCGTACACCACGCGGGCCCGTCAGTTCCTGGAGCGCGTGCCGAACCTGCAGATTGAGAAGCCCTTCGACGTGGAGTCGATTCATCAGGGCCTGGGACAACTCCTGGGTGCCTCTCGTGGTAGCGAATGACGCCGGGCGTCCTCCCGGCCCAACTGTGAAAGGAGTCCTCGGGTGATTGACGGCAACTTCGTCATCGATGCGGTGACACACGCCTACAACCTCCATCCCACGAACTACCGCGCCGGCAAGTACGCCGAGTCGCTCGCGGGACTCATCTGGGGGCTGCACAGCGGACTGTCTGGGGACACGCACCGCGTCCCCACGGCGGAAGGCTTCCTGAAGAACTGGTCCGTGAAGGAGCTGGCGCACCTGCTCTTCGTGGAGAGCGGCGTCGACCTGGCGGTGCACCACGTGCTGCCGCTCCAGACGCTGTACCACGACGGACTGTGCTCCTATGAGAAGACGCTGGAGATTCACCGCAACTATCCCCACCGCTTCCTGGTGTACGCGGGCGTGGACCCGCTGCGCGGCACGGCGGCGCTGGATGATTTGGAGCAGCAGTACGAAACGCTCAAGCCCAGCGGCCTGAAGCTCTACCCGGCGGCGTGGCTGGGCGACAAGTTCCGCCACACGGGCTGGCGCATGGATGACCCGACCATCGCCTTCCCGCTCTTCGAGCGGGCGCAGAAGCTGGGCATCAAGAACATCGCCGTGCACAAGGGCCTGCCCATGGGCGCGGTGCCGCTGGAGCCCTACAAGGTGGATGACATCGGCGGGGCGGCGGATGCCTTCCCCGACCTGAACTTCGAAATCGTCCACGGCGGCATGGCCTTCCTGGACGAGACGGGCATGCAGCTGTCGCTGTTCCCCAACGTGTATGTGAACCTGGAAGTGACGGGCGCGCTCATCGTGAAGCGTGAACGCTGGTTCGCCGAGTCCCTGGCGGCGCTGCTGAAGTGGGCCGGCCCGGAGAAAATCATGTGGGGCTCCGGGACGGTGTTCAGCCACCCGCACCCGGCGCTGCACAAGTTCTGGCATGAGTTCCAGCTGCCGGACGACCTAGTGCAGGTGGCGGGCATGCAGGTGACGCCGGATGTGAAGCGGATGATTCTGGGCGGCAACTACGCGCGCTACGCGGGCGTGGACGTGGAGTCGGTGAAGAAGAAGATTGCCAACGACACGTTCGCCAAGCTGAGGGCACGCGGCGACATCCAGCCGTACGGCTACCGGGAGAGCCTGTATGAGTGAGCAGGCCCTGCGCGAGCGCATCCAGGACATCCCCGACCCGTGCAGCTGCGCCACGGGCGTGCCGCTGGGCATCGGGGAGATGGGGCTGATTGAGTCGGTGAAGCGCACGGAGGGCCAGGTGACGGTGCGCCTGCACATCACCTCGCCCATGTGCATGATGGCCGCCTACTTCATGCGGGAAATCGAGCAGCGGTTGCTGACGGTGGACGGTGTCACCGCGGTGAACGTGGAGTTCGACCACGACCTGAAGTGGACGCCGCAGGACATCGAGCCGGAGGCCCGCCAGCGGCTCGCGGCCAGGCGCATCACCATGCTGGGTGGCCGCCTGCTGCCCCAGGACTCGGCGCAGCGCCGCTCCTGAGGGGTAATGCGGCGCTGGCGGGAAGCCTCCACCCGCCAGCGCCTGGCCGCGCTAGCTGTTCTCCGCGGGCGCGTGCTTCACGAGGGGAGCCGGGCTCGCCGACTCGCGCCGTTTGAGCAGGCTCCGCACGGCGACGTAGAACGCGGGCACCAGGAAGATGGCCAGGACGGTGCCTGACACCATGCCGCCGAACACGCCCGTGCCGATGGCCCGCTGCGTCTCCGCGCTCGCGCCGCTGGCCACCACCAGCGGCACCACGCCGAGGGCGAAGGCGAGTGACGTCATCAGGATGGGACGGAAACGCAGCCGCGCCGCCTCCACCGCGGCCTGGAGCGGTGAGCGTCCCTGCTCCTCGAGCTGCTTCGCGAACTCGACGATGAGAATCGCGTTCTTCGCGGACAGGCCGATGATGGTGATGAGGCCCACCTTGAAGAAGATGTCGTTCATCAACCCGCGAGACATCACGGCCGCCAGCGCGCCGATGAGTCCCAGCGGCACGACGAGCATGACCGACAGCGGAATCGACCAGCTCTCGTAGAGCGCCGCCAGCACCAGGAAGACGACGAGCATCGACAGCGCCAGGAGGATGGGCGCCTCCGAGCCGGAGAGCCGCTCCTGATAGGAGAGCCCCGTCCACTCCACCGCGAAGCCGGGTGGTAGTTCGCCCGCGATGCGCTCCATCTCCGCCATGGCGTCACCGCTGCTGAAGCCCGGTGCCGCCGCCCCGGCGATGCGCACGGCGGGGTAGCCGTTGTAGCGGACCAACTGCATGGGCCCCCGCTCCCAGACGGGCTCGGCCACCGAGGACAGGGGCACCATCTGCCCGCGCGCGTTGCGCACGGGGAGCTTGAGCACGTCCTCCACCTGCATGCGGGACTCCGCGCGCGCCTGCAGGATGATTTGCTGCATGTAGCCCTTGTTGGGGAAGTCGTTGACGTACGTCGACCCCAGCGCGGTGGAGATAACCGAGTTGATTTCCGCGAACGACACACCGAGCGCCGCCGCGCGCTCACGGTCCACCTGGATTCGCACCGTCGAGCCGTCCGGCAACCCCTCCTGATAGGGGAAGGCGATGACCGGACTGTCCGAGGCGCGCCGGAGGACGTGGTTCATGGCGTCGTTGAGCGCCTGCGGGCCGTGTCCGGCACGGTCCTCCAGCCGCATGGCGAAGCCCGCGCTGTTGCCGAGCCCGTCCACCGCGGGCGGCAGCACGTTGATGACCATGCCCTCCCTCGGAGAGGCGAAGCGCGCGTTGGCGGCGGCGACCTCACCCGCCGCCGTCTCCCCCTGGCGCTCGTCCCAGTCGCGCATCATCACGAACATGAGGCCAGCGTTCGCCCCCGAGCCGAAGAAGCCGAAGCCCTGGATGGTCAGCACGTCCTGGATGCCCTCGCGCTCGCTCAAGAAGGCCTCCAGCTCCCCGAGCACGCTGTTCGTCCGCTCGGCCGTGGCGTCCGACGGGAGCTGCACCGAGACGTTGAGGAACCCCTGGTCCTCCTCCGGGAAGAAGGCGCCCGGCAGCCGCCAGAACGCCAGGGCCACCATGGCGACCACCACGGCGTACGCGAAGAACGCCCGGCCCAGACGCCCGACAATGGCCCGGGTCCAGTTCGCATAGCGCCCCGTCACCCGCTCCAGGAGCCGGTTGAAACCGCCGAAGAAGCCGCGGCGCTTCCCCGCGTGGCCGGGCTCCACCGGGCGCAGCAGCGTCGCGCAGAGCGCCGGGGTGAGCGTGAGCGCGAGGAACGCGGAGAAGAGAATCGACACGGCCATCGCCAGGCTGAACTGGCGGTAGATGGTGCCGACGGAGCCCGTGGCGAACGCCATGGGGATGAACACGGACGTGAGCACCAGGGTGATGCCGATGACGGCGCCCGTGATTTCCTTCATCGCCTTCTTCGTGGCCTCGAGGGGAGAAAGCCCCTCCTCCGCCATGAGGCGCTCGACGTTCTCGACCACGACGATGGCGTCATCGACGATGATGCCAATCGCCAGCACCATGCCGAACATCGTCAGCACGTTGATGGAGAACCCCGACGCCAGCATCACCGCGAAGGTTCCCAGCAGCGCGATGGGCGCGACGATGGCGGGAATCAACGTGTAACGCACGCTCTGCAGGAAGAGATACATCACCGCGAAGACGAGCAGCATCGCCTCGAAGAAGGTCTGGACGACCTTCTGGATGGAGACGCGCACGAACGGCGCCGCGTCGTACGGAATCGTGTACTCGACGCCCGCGGGAAAGGCCCGGGAGAGGTCCGCCATCCGCTCGCGGATGCGCTCGGAGGTATCGAGCGCGTTCGCCCCCGGGGCCAGCTGCACGCCGAACGTGGCGGCGTTCTTCCCATTCTGCCGGGTGGACGAGGCGTAGCTCTGGGGCCCCAGCTCCACCTTGGCGAGTTCCTTGAGCAGCACGTTCGAGCCATCCGGATTGGCCCGGATGATGACGCGCTCGAAGTCCGCGACGTCCAGGAGCTGCCCCTGGAGCATCAGGGGGGTGGTGACGCGCTGGCCTGGAACCGCGGGCATGTCCCCCAGCCGTCCGGGAGAGGCCTCCGCGTTCTGTGCGCGAATCGCCGCCGCGACCTCATCCACGGAGATTCCGTGCGAGATGAGCCGCTCCGGGTCCAACCAGACGCGCAGCGCGCGGGCCGGCGTGAAGAGCTGGACGCGCCCCACGCCGGGCACGCGGCGCAGGTCCTCGACCACGTTGCGGCTCAGGAAGTCCCCCAGCTCGGCCTCGTCGTAGCGGCCGTCGCTCGACACGAGCGTGGAGAAGAGCAGGAAGTTGGTGGTGGTCGTCTCCACCTGGAGCCCGAGCTGCCGGACCATCTGCGGCAGCCGCGATTCGACGGTCTTCAGACGGTTCTGGATGTCGACCTGCGCCAGGTCCGGGTCCGTTCCGGGCGCGAACGTCACCACGATTTGCGCGATGCCCGACGTGTCGCTCGACGACTCGAAGTACAGGATGTTCTTCACGCCGGACAGGCCGCGCTCAATCAACGACACGACGCTGTCGTTCATCGCGGCCGGCGTGGCGCCGGGATAGGTGGCGGTAATCGTCACGCTCGGCGGCGCGATGGACGGGTAGCGCTCGATGGGGAGCCGGGGAATGGAGATGGCTCCGGCGAGCACGATGAAGATGGCAATCACCCAGGCGAAGACCGGGCGTTCAATGAAGAATCTTGGCACGGCTCACTCCAGGTTCAGCGCGAGGCCGGGGCGTGCTGCCACTCGACGGGGGTGACCTGCTGGCCTGGCGCAAGACGGTCCTGCCCCTCGACCACGACACGCTCTCCGGCGGAGAGTCCCTCCTCCACCAGGTAGCGTCCGCTGACGATGCGTCCGGCGCGGACGTTGCGCGCCTCCGCGGTGTTGTCCTCTCGGACGATGAAGACCTGCGCCTGGCCCTGCGCGTCGTGAAGCACGGCCTGCTGGGGAACGAGGAGCGCACCGGCCACCTCTCCGAGCACGACGCGCGCCTTCACGAACATGCCCGGCAGGAGCTTCCGCTGTGCGTTGGGGACCAGGGCGCGCACCGTGAGCTCGCCGGACCCGGGGTCGACCGAGATGTCCGAGAACTGAACGCGGCCTCGCTCCGGATAGGGCGCCCCCGTCGAGGAGAGCACGATGACTTCCGCCCCCGCCTCTCCGGTGCCTCCCTGGAGTGACTGCAAGCCCGCCGCGCGCTCCACGGGTGACTTGATGTCGACGAAGACGCGGTCAATCTGCTGGATGACGCTCAACGGCGTGGCATCCGCGGGGCCGACGAGCGCGCCTTCATTGACCTGGGAGATGCCGATGTGCCCCGCGATGGGGGCGGTAATCGTGGCGTAGTCCAGGTCGACGCGGGCCCTGTCCAGCGCCGCGCGGGCGCGCGCCACCTCCGCATTCGCGATGGCGAGCGCGGCCCGGGCGTCATCGTGCGCCTGCTGGGTGCTCGCGCCTTTCTCGAAGAGGGACTGGATGCGCCCCGCATGCAGCTCCGCTTGGAGCCGCCCGGCCTCACTGGCCGCATGGGCCGCCGCCGCGCCTTCTACATTCGCGCGGAACACCGCCGCTTCCAGTTGGTAGAGCGGCTGCCCCTTCTGGACCGTGTCTCCTTCGGAGAAGCGCCGGCTGCGCACGAGCCCGCCCACCTGAGGGCGGACTTCCGCGACCCGGAACGCGGAGACACGCGCGGGGAATTCGTCGTGAAGGACAACGGCCTCCCCTTGCACCTTCAGCGTGGACACCTTCTGGACCGGCGGTGCGAAGGCTGCTTCTTCCTGCTTGCCGTCACAGGCCAGAAGCGGGAGCAGCGTCGATGCAAGAAGAAGGCGCTTCGACCGTTGGATAGGCATTGTCGTCTGGCGAGGAAAACGTCGGAGAAAACGTAAAAGCGTACTTTTCACACAGCACCACGCCCTGGTCCGCCAGCAGCCAGGGGATGAAACGTCACCTGCGCCCGAACAGATGACATGACGAATGAGGCATCTCGAGACACAAACCCGCCACGGACGGCCCCTCACGGGAGACCCTGACAGACGAATTCTTGGCCGGGGTGTCAGCCGGAGACAGACACACTGACAGCGAGGGGCGCCTACTCCCGGGTGAGTTCCTCGAGCCTTCGGATGACGGCGGCTCTCACTTCAGGCCTGATTCCCTGGTCCTCGAGCAGGTCCGCGAACCACAGGCCGTCGGTCGCGAGCCTGCAGATGATGGAATTGATGTCCTGGGGGCTGACCTCACCGGACTTCAGCTGGAGGTCATCCTGCCAGCTACAGTTCCATCGTTCGCGAAGGTCGGGCTCCACCATCATGCTTCCAATCAGGGCTCTCAAGCCCCGAATCTGCTCGGAGTTGGCGGGACTGGAGACCATGGCACGCAGATACGCACGCGCCTCGCGCCCATGGGCCTCCGGGTCTTCCGCGATGTTCGCGTGGAACGACTCGACGAACTGCCGGTTCATCTCCTCGAACAGCGCGTCGAGCAGCAGCTGCTTGCTCTTGAAATGATGCTGGAGGCCGCCCTTCGTCACCCCCGCGTGCGCCGCGACGGCCTCGAGCGTCACCGCCTGGGTTCCCCCTTGCGTGACGAGCTCCGCCGCGGCGCGGAGCAGCTGCGCGCGAATGACGTCGGGCTGCTTCTTGCGTTGGTGGGCGCTCGTCACGGCGCGAAACATGCCGTCCGGATGGATTCTTTTCAACTTTCATTTGAGGGCCTGAAAAGGCCCTTATTTCAGGCATTTACGCCCGGCGGCCTCCCGGACGCTCAAGCGCGAGGCTGCTGGAACGGCGCCATCTGGGCCGCCAGGGCGCGCTGGAAGGCGGGCCGGGCCTCACAGCGTTCCTTGTACGCCTTCAGCGTGGGAAAGCCGTCGAGCACGTCCGTGTGCCGGAGGATGCGGAGCACCGTCGCCATCATCAGGTCGCCCGCCGTGAAGCAGTCTTCCAGGTACTCGCGCTCACCCAGATGCGCCGCGAGTTCTCCCAGGCGCTCCTTCAGCGACTCCACCACGCCCGGCCTGCGCAGCTTCGCCCACTCCTCCTGGGCGAAGAAAAGGTCCACCTCGGCGAGCGGCTGAATCACGATTTCGATGGAGTTGAGCGCCGCGAAGAGCCACGTCACCGCGCGAGCCCTGCCCGCCGAGTCCGCCGGCAGCAGCGCCTCACACTTGTTGGCGATGTGGAGCACGATGGCGCCTGATTCAAAGAGGACGAGGCCGTCCTCCTCCAGCACCGGCACCTGGCCGAAAGGCTGGAGCTTGCGGTAGTCGGGCGAGGCCTGGACTGTGTTGTCGATGAGCTTCACCTGATACGGCAACCCCGCCTCCTCGAGCGCCCACCGCACCCGGAGGTCCCGCACCAGGCCCTGTGCGAACGGCGGAACCCACTTGAACGCGCTGACGGTCATCATCGTGATGTCTCCTGGTCGGTGAGCGGTTTGGGCGCGCCGAAGCGCGTCATCCGGCGCAGCGCTCTCAAGCATGCGCCCCGGGCTCCGTCAACGCGGTAACGGTCCTCGGGGTGTCTCCTCCGGCAGTGCCGTGGGCGCGCGCTCCCACACCCGCCGCACCAGCTCCGGAAACACCTTGGACACCTTGCCCAGCAGGTAGTCGCCGTACGTGCCCTGGAAGGCGTGGACGCTGGCGCCATCCCAGCGGCGGGCGCGGTCATCATCTACGTCAGCGCCCGCGCCGCGTGGCAGGGGGTGGACCTCGGCGGCGAAGTCCGGGTCGAAGAAGAGTGGGAAGGACAGCCTGTCCTTGCCGCTCACGTTCTTCACCCGGTGCGGCGTGGAGCGGTACCACCCGCCTGTCATCCGGTCGAGCATGTCGCCGATGTTGCACACCAGCGTCCCGGGCAGCGGCGGTACCTCCACCCAGCCGCGCGGCGTCTTCACCTGCAACCCGCCGTTGTCGTCCTGGGCCAGCAGCGTGAGCAGCCCGTAGTCGGTGTGCTCGCCCACGCCCCAGCTCACCTCCTCGTGCTGGGGCTCCGCGGGGTAATGGAAGATGCGGAAGAGCACCGTCGGGTCCGCCGTGTAGTGCCGCCGGAAGTAGTCCGCGTCCAGGCCCAGGCTCAGCGCCATGCCCTCCATCAGCGCATGCGCGGCGCGCGTGCAGGCCGCCACGTAGTCGAGCACCGCCGCGCGCAGCTCCGGCACCTCCGCGGGCCACAGGTTGGCGCCGTGCAACGGCCAGCCGGCCTTTACGCGCGGATGCTCGCTTCCGAGCTCCGTGCCCAGATACAACCCCTCCTTCCGGTCCGGGCGCCCCGAGGTCAGCTCCCCCCCGAGTGGAAACCAGCCTCGCCACGCGACACCGCCCATCGACATGGCGATGGCCTCCTTCGCCACCCGGGGCAGCGCAAAGAAGCGGTGGCTCTCCCGCTCCAGCCGCGCGAGCACCTCGCCGGACACGCCGTGGCCCGTCACGTAGAAGAAGCCGCTGTCGCGACAGGCCTGCTCGATTTCACGCGCGACGCGCGCACGCTCGGTGACGCGGGATGCATCGAACAGTGACGCCATGTCGATGACGGGCAAGCCGCCCCGTGCGGAATCCGGACCTGTCATTCCCGGGAGCCTACACAGGTCTGGACCCCAGCAGGGCGCGGCGCGAGAGTCCGCCCGCCTCCATGACAACGCATTCCTCCCCGGAAGCTCCCCACACCGCGCTGTCCACCGGGCTCGTGTGGCTGATGGCCGCCGCCTCGGGCGCCACCGTCGCGAACCTCTATTACAACCAGCCGCTGCTGGGAGACATCGGCGAGGCCCTGGGGGCCTCGGGGAGCGCGCTGGGGCTGGTGCCCATGCTGACGCAGGTGGGCTACGCGGTGGGGATGCTCTTCATCGTCCCGCTGGGCGACAGCCTGGAGCGGCGGCGGGTCATCGTCACCATGAACATGCTGGTGGCGCTGGCGCTCGTTGGCGTGGCCCTCGCGCCGACGCTGCACTGGATGGTGGCCGCGAGCTTCGTCGTGGGCGTCACCACCATCATTCCCCAGCTCCTCGTCCCCTTCGCGGCGCACCTGGCGCCCGCGGCGCAGCGAGGCCGGGTGGTGGGCACCGTCATGAGCGGTGTGCTGATTGGCATCCTCCTGTCCCGGACGGCGGCGGGCTTCATCGGGACGCACCTGGGATGGCGCACCATGTTCTGGATTGCGGCAGGGCTGATGCTCGCGTTGGCCGGCGTGCTGCGCTTCACGCTGCCGTCGCAGCCGCCCATGGCCTCCATGCCGTATCCGCAACTGTTGCGCTCGCTCATCCACCTGGCGCGCACCGAGCCCGTGCTACGGCTGCATGCGGTGCTGGGCGCACTCAGCTTCGGCGCGTTCAGCGTGTTCTGGTCCACGCTGGCGCTGTACCTCCAGAGCCTGCCGCAGAAGTACGACGCGCAGGTGGCGGGGCTGTTCGGCGTCGTGGGCGTGGCGGGCGCCGCCGTGGCTCCGCTGGTGGGCCGCTACGCCGATAAGCGCGGGGACCGGCGCATCAACGGAGCGGCCATCGTCGTGTTGCTGCTGTCGTTCGTCGTGATGTGGCCCCTGGGACGATGGCTGTGGGGCATGGCGCTGGGCGTGGTGCTGCTCGATTTGGGCGTCCAGGCGAACCAGATTTCCAATCAGACACGGGTGTACTCGCTGCGTCCGGAGGCCCGCAGCCGGCTGAACACGCTCTACATGGTGACGTACTTCGCGGGCGGCGCCGCGGGCTCGTGGCTGGGGACCTTCGCATGGACGCACTGGGGATGGAGCGGGGTGTGCGCCTCCGGCGCCGCGCTGTGTGTCGTGGCCCTGCTGGCGCTCAAGCGAGGGCCGAAGGGCGGCGCAGCGAAGGCGTGAGGGCGGTTGGGCGCATCAAGTGCGGGCCTGGAGTTCCAAGGCAGCAGAGGGGATGAGGCGATAGCGCTCCTGCGTCGGTACGCCCAGGCGGCGGGCCAGTTGGACCAGCGCGGCGCCTTCGACGAAGACGAAGGCCTCCGTCTTGTGGCGGTAGGGATCGAACAGGCCGGAGCGCCGCTGGCGCTCGACCCAGGCGGCCTGCTCCTCAATCATTCCGTGGAGGCCCGCGTCGAAGGCATCGGCCTCTTGCTTTGACAGGGCCTGCACCACGTCGAAGCGGTGGGAGCCTCCGCCCTGGAGCGTCCGCTCGAACGCGGCGAGCTCCGCGCCCAGGTGAGACTGCGCGAGCACCAGGGCGATGAGGGCGCCGAAGTAGTGGAAGTCCTCCTCTGACTCCATCCGCTGCATCCAGGTCGGCGTCATCGCGGCGGCGATGGAGCGGGCCAAGTCCCAGTTGCCCGCAGCCAGCGCGTCGAGGAGCGGCTCGCCCTTGCTGCGGGCCAGGTAGTACTGGTCGAACTCGGAGCACGCGCTGCGGCGGTTGAGCAGGTTCAGGTAGAGCGTCGCCGCCTGCTCCAGGCCGTCTCGGAAGCCTTCATCGTCCAACTCCGACAACAGGAGGCCACAGCCGTACTGACGCCAGAGCGCGGCGGTCTCCAAGGTCAGCTTCGCGTCCGGCTTCGCCGACGACGACTGGAGCCGGGGCATCCGCTGGCCTACGAGGAAAAGGATGTTGTCGAGGACCGAATCCATGGGGCACCCGGGCCTCAGCCCGGAATCTCCGTGCCTGTGGGGTGAACCGCGAGCCCCGTGAGCCCAGCCTGCTGGAAAGCCTCCAGCAGGTCGGAGCGGAGCACGACCATTTCTGGGAGTTCCGCGAGCCTGAAGAGCTGTGCATCAGAGGGCACGGCCTCCTCGCGAATGCACAACACTTTGATCTCCGCGATCTCATTCGGATCGCTCGCAGCCCGTCGATACTTTGAGCGCTCGAAGTCCAGGCATGGCACCTTCAACAGGGCGTTCGCAATCGCGTATCGTTCCCGGATCTGACGACCACGCTTGTCCAACAATATGAAGGGCAGCAACTCGACGACTGCATCCGTCAATCCGCAGTCTGCCAACACCTTCTGAACATTCGGGGAGACGTAGAGCGCAGTGTCTGGGTTGGCAATAAAATCCGTAAGCATGTCGCCAGCACGCTCATATAGAGCAAGCTCCGTCGTCGGCGGAAGATAGCTTCCCATCGGGACGCCATCTCGCAGATAAAAGTAATCATCAACCTTGTCGGGGAGGTCGACGATCTCGACCGCGCGAGGGTCCAAGGCATGAACAAACGTATAATAGCGATAAGACATCGTTCCCTCTAAACATTCACGGGTCCGAGCTGAACACCCGCTCTCATATTCTCGACCTGGCTCAGCAGTGCATTCGACAGCGAATCCAGCTCCTCGATGATGTCCGCCTTGAGGTCCTTGGGGTGCTTCTTCTGGCGGATTGCACGATCTATCTTGCTCCGCAACTTACGCAGCCGCCCCTGGAGCGACGACTGATACGCCGCATGCGCGGGCACGCCCCAAGGGCAGTGGGCCGGCAGGCCCACGATGAGCGCCTCGAACTCCTGCTGCGGCAGCAGGACCATGTTCTTCTCGTTGTGGATGTTCCACCGCGAGATGAGGATGAGCTTCACCACCTGGTCGGAGCGCGCCGGGCTCCCCGACTCGCCCTTGCCGATGACCCACTCCTCGACGGCGCCGA
Organism: Myxococcus sp. CA005; assembly: GCF_006518205.1. NCBI lineage: Bacteria > Pseudomonadati > Myxococcota > Myxococcia > Myxococcales > Myxococcaceae > Myxococcus > Myxococcus sp. CA005. The sequence goes on from NZ_SRLV01000015.1 coordinate 84,768, forward strand.
CCGGGATGAGGTGATGGTAGTTGTGCTCGTAGGGATAGAAGGCCCCATACCCGCCCTGGAGCTGATTCTGACGCGGCTGAAACTGAGGCCGGTTCCCCTTCTTCAGCGTCTGGTTGGGCACCGGGTCCAGGTGCTTCACCCCGATGTGCCACCCCTCCGGCCCCCGGCGCAGCCAGTAGAGTGACTGCCGCCCCTTGTCGAAGAAGTCCGACAGGGTCAGCTTCCGCTTCGAGTTGTCACTGACGGGGAAGCGCTTCCAGATGCGCTTCTTCGCCTTGCTGCTCAGGGCGAAGTCCTCCTGGACGAGCTTCATCCGCCGGGCAATCGCCTGATGGTCCTTGTTGTAGAGCGCGCTCCGCTCGTTCAAGGACACCTCGTAGCAGTTGGACATGTGGTTGCACGGGTGAGAACTCCACCCGCCGTTGTCCGTTATCGTGTGCCGCCAGAGGCACCCGAACCCAGAGGGCCGCTCCGTGTGGTTGAGCGTCTTCGGGTCCCACGCCAGATGCGTATCGCTGGATGCCATGCCTTCACGCTCCTATGGGCGGACGAGGAGCCCCGAGGCCACCGCGCCCTCATCAGACCTCGACCACACGAGAATCTCTTCGCCGCGCGCGTACTTCCTCACGAAAGACCGCGTGGCCACGGCCATGGACACGCCGCCGCTGGCCGCCCCAGTGTCCCCCAACGACACCGCGGGCCAGTGACTCCGGGCCTCGGCCAAAACGGAGTCCGCGGGAAGCCGCGCGAGGAGCGTGCCCCACTCCATGGCTCGTGACTCCTCGCCATTGAGGTCACCGTACACGTCGCCAATCCGCGTCGCCTGGACCAGCGTCTCCTCCAGCACCCCCACCAACCGCAACGAGGGCGCGGCGCCGTCTCCCCCTCCGACACGCAGCGCCTCGACGCGTGCCTCCACCCTGGCGCCGCGCCTTCGCGCCTGGGCCGGGTCCTCGACGAGCAACGCCACGGCGGCCTCTCCCGGCATGAAGCCCACGGCCCGCTCCGGCGTCTTCAGCCGCCCCTTCATGGCGAGCCATTCCAGTGCATCCAAATCACTCGTGAGGCTGTCCACGCCGACGATGAGCGCCCGCTGGACCTGGCCGGAAGCGATGGCCTCGCCTGCTTCAGCCATGGCCGCGAGCACGGACACGTGCCCACGAGCCAAGACCTTCTGAAGCCTCGGAAAGAAGGCAAGGCCGCAGCGACGGCTGACCGCCGGAAGGAGCCGCTCTTGAAGCTGCTCCACCAACAGGTCCTGCTCGGGCGCTCGAGGGCCCGAGAGGCCCAGGAAGAAGGCGGTGTCCTGCCAGAAGCGAGAATCCGCTCCCGTGAGCCCCGCATAGATGCACAGGTCCTTGATGGCCTCTTGCACGAGCAGCGCATGGAGGCCCAGCCCCACGAACCCATCCGTGAGTCCCTGGATGGGAAATCCCACCACGGACTCGACGCCGGGCTCATCTCCGGAAGAGACGACCTGCAACCTCAGTGGGACGGGCCGCGCCATTCCGCAGCGAATCGCCGCACACCCGGAGACCACGTCATGGCCCAGACAGGACACCAACCCCAATCCGGTAAGGGCCAGGGACATGCCCGTACTCTATTCGTTGCCCGGGCAGGGCCAAGCGCCCATGCGCGGTTCCCCTGATGCCGGTCCCCTTCGTTCAAGGGAAGACATCTCTCTTCTCAGGCCGTCTTCTCCGCAGCCAGCGACACCAGGAGCTGCTTCGCCTTCACCTGGCTGCCCACGGACACGTTGAGCTCCGCGACGGTGCCCCTAACGTCCGCCACCACCTGGAACTCCATCTTCATGGCCTCCAGCACCACCAGGACGTCCCCGGGCTTCACCGCCGCGCCCACCTGCGTGTCCACGCGCAGGATGCGCCCATCCATGGGCGCCGCCAGCCGTCCGCTGCCCACGCCGTCCGACTTCGACGGCGGACGGAACGTTACGTCCGTCACGGCGTGCGCGCCCGAGCCCAGGTCCAGCCACAGCGTGTCCCCGTCCCGCAGGTAGCGTGCGCGGCCCCGTGTCCCGGCGCTGGAGAAGTCGAGCACGCCCGCGGACAGCCCCAACACGGACACGTCGAACGACGAATCCCCCACGTCCACCTCGTACCCTTCCCCGGACACGGGCTGGACGGTGACGGACGCTTCCGCGCCACGGCTCACGAGCTTCATCCGCACGGGGTGGCGGTGGGACGTGTTCCAATTCAGCAGGGACACATCCAGACCCGCCGTGTCCGCCAGCTTCAGGCCTTCGTCGTGGAAGAGCAGCGCCGCCGCCAGCGCCCGCGCCTTCGCGTCTGCCTGATACAGCCCTTCCACCTCCGACGCCGCCGCGTGCCTCGCGATGAACGCCGTGTCGTACTCCCCTGAACGGAACGCCGCGTGCTCCAGCACGTACAACAACAGGTTCTTGTTGGTGGTGACGCCGAACACCGTCAGCTCGCGCAGCGCCTCCACCAGCCGCCGGCGCGCCGTCTCCCGGTCCGGGCCGTGCGCAATCACCTTCGCCTGCATGGAGTCATAGAAGGGCGGAATCTCCTGCCCCTCCCGCACGCCGTGGTCGATGCGCACGCCCTCACGCAGCGGCAGCCTCCACGCCAGCAGCCGCCCGGCCTGGGGCGCGTAGCCCTTCGCCGGGTCCTCCGCGCAGAGGCGAACCTCGATGGCATGCCCCGACGCGGAAATCGCCTCCTGCGTCCGGGGCAGCGTCTCCCCCGCCGCCACGCGGAGCTGCCACTCCACCAAATCCAACCCGGTAATCAGCTCCGTCACCGGGTGCTCCACCTGGAGACGTGTGTTCATCTCCATGAAGTAGAAGTCACCGCTCGGAGCGAGGAGGAACTCGATGGTCCCCGCTCCCCGGTAGCCAATCGCCCGAGCCGCCGCCACCGCCACCTCACCCATGCGCGCGCGCAGCGCCGGGCTCACCGCCGGTGACGGACTCTCCTCCACGATTTTCTGGTGCCGGCGCTGCACCGAGCAGTCCCGCTCGCCCAGGTGCACCACGTTGCCGTGCGTGTCCGCGAAGACCTGGACCTCCACGTGCCGCGCGTCGATGACGGCCTTCTCCAGGATGAGCTCCCCGCTCCCGAAGGCATTCGTCGCCTCCGAGCGCGCCGCGCGCAGGGCCGCGCGAAGCTGCGATGCCTCGTGCACCAGCCGCATGCCGCGCCCGCCGCCACCCGCCGCCGCCTTGACCATCAGCGGGAAGCCGATGCGCTCGCCCTCCACCGCCAGCGCCTCATCATCCAGGTCGGACGCCTCGTAGCCAGGAATGCAGGGCACGCCCGCCGCAATCATGCGCAGCTTCGCCTGACGCTTGTTGCCCATCAGGGTGATGGCCTCGGCCTCCGGGCCGATGAACACCAGGCCCGCGTCGCGGCAAGCGCGCGCGAAGTCCGCGTTCTCCGACAAGAAACCGTAGCCCGGGTGGATGGCCTCCGCGCCGGACGTCTTCGCCGCTTCCAGAATCTTCCCGATGACGAGGTAGGACTCCTTCGCCGGAGACGGACCAATGGCCACCGCCTCGTCCGCCGCCAGCACGTGCGGCGCGCCGCGGTCCGCCTCGGAGAACACCGCCACGGTGCTGTAACCCAGCCGCTGGCAGGTGCGAATCACCCGGACGGCAATCTCGCCGCGGTTCGCGATGAGGACCTTCTTGAAGCGCTCCATCGTGTCCGCTCCTCTCACAGCCGCGCGACGCCGAACGTGTTGGGATGGACCTGCCGCCGCTTCGCTTCACGGCACACCGACAGCGCGAACCCGAGCACCCGCCGCGTGTCCCGCGGGTCGATGAGCCCGTCGTCGAACATCCGCGCGCTGCAGTTGAACGGATGCGACTCCTTGTCGAACTGGTCGATGATGGGCTGGCAGAACGCCTTGAGCTGCTCCTCGTCCACCACCTGCCCCTGCCGGGCCAGCTTCTCCCCGAAGACGATGGACATCACCTTCGCCGCCTGCTCGCCGCCCATGACGGCGGTGCGCGAGTTGGGCCACCCGAAGATGAAGCGCGGATGGAACGGACGGCCGCACATGCCGTAGTTGCCCGCGCCAAACGCACCGCCAATCAGCACCGTGAGCTGTGGCACCGTCGCGTTGGCCACGGCCTGAATCATCTTCGCGCCGTGCTTCACGATGCCCCCCTGCTCCGGCTGCGTGCCCACGAGGTAGCCCGTGGTGTTCTGCAGGTAGAGGATGGGCGTGTCCTTCTGGCAGCACAACTGGATGAACTGCGCCGCCTTCGTCGCGCCCTGGGGCGAAATCGGCCCGTTGTTTCCGATGATGCCCAGCGGGTGGCCGTACAGGTTCGCCCAGCCGCAAACGGTGTGCGCGTCGTACTCGTCCTTGAAGCCGGTGAACTCCGAGCCATCCACGATGCGCGCGATGACCTCGCGGCAATCGTAGGGTTTGCGGTAGTCCACGGGCACGGCGCCGCAGAGTTCGTCGGGCGAGTACACGGGCTCGGCATAGGCGGGGCGCTCGGTGGGCGGAAGCTGCGCGTTCCACCCGAGCTTCGCCACGATTTCGCGGGCCATGCGGATGGCGTCCGCGTCGTCCTCCGCCAGGTAGTCCGCGGTGCCCGCCACCGTGGCGTGCATCTGGGCGCCGCCCAGCTCCTCATCCGTGGCGACTTCCCCCGTGGCCGCCTTGAGCAGCGGCGGGCCCGCGAGGAACACCTTCGCCTTCTTCTTCACCATCACCACGTAGTCGGACAGGCCCGGCAGGTACGCGCCGCCCGCCGTGCTGGAGCCGTGCACCACCGTCACCTGGGGGATGCCCGCCGCCGACAGCCGTGCCTGGTTGTAGAAGGTCTCCCCACCCGGGATGAAGATTTCCTGCTGGTACATCAGGTTGGCGCCGCCGCTCTCCACCAGCGACACCATGGGCAGCTTGTTCTCCAGCGCCAATGCCTGCGCGCGCAGCGCCTTCTGCACGCCCCACGGCGACGCGGTGCCGCCCTTGATGGCGGAGTTGTTCACGAAGACGATGCACCGCACGCCGGACACGTAGCCAATGCCGATGATGCTGTTGCCGCCCGCCAGCGAGCCGTCACTGTCGTCGTGGTAGCCATAGCCACACAGCGTGGACAGCTCCAGGAAGGGCGAGCCCCGGTCGAGCAGCAGCATCAGCCGCTCCCGAGGCAGGAGCTGCCCGCGCTTGTGGAACTTCTCCTTCGCCTGGTTCTCCGTGTTGCGGACCTTCGCCTCGATGGCGCGCAACTCCGAAACGCGGGCCAGCATGTCCGCGCGGTTCACCTTGAAGGATTCGGAGCCCGGGTCGATTCGCGAGGTGATGCGTGGCATCGGTCTACTCCTGTCCTTCGCGCAGCAGCGCCTCGGGAATGTCCATGTGCCGCGAGCGCAGCCACTCGCCCAGGGCCTTGCCCTGCGGGTCGAACCGGGTGGACGAGGAGACGCCCTCCCCCAGCAGACCCTCCACGACGAAGTTCAGCCCCCGCAGGTTGGGGAAGACGTGCCGCTCGATGCGCAGCGGCGCGGCCTCCGGGAGCAGCTCGCGCAGCTTCTCTTCCGTGAGCGCATGCGCCAGCCACCGCCAGGCCGCGTCCGTGCGCGCCCAGACGCCGATGTTCGCCGTGCCGCCCTTGTCACCACTGCGCGCGGCGACGATGCGTCCCAGCGGAACCCGGCGCGTGGGACCGCCCGGCACTGGCGGCGGCAGCGGAGGTGGCTCCACGGGCTCCAGCGAGCGCGTCTCCCCGGGAGGCGTGATGGCGGTGCACGTTCCATCCTCGAGGACGGCGACATGCTCCACGCGCCCCGCTTCGACATAGGCAGGCGTGTAGACGCCATACGGCGCGCCGTCGGAGGGCGGCGCCGTCATCGTGAAGCCCGGGTAGCTGCCCAGCGCCAGCTCCACGGCCGCGCCGCTGAAGGCCCGGCCCACCACCTTCGCGTCGGCGTCCTTCACCACCACGCGAAGGAAGGCGGCGGCCTGCTCCTCGGTGGCCGCGTCCTCGCGGTCCGTCCGCGTCAGCATCCACTGGAGTTCCTTCGGCTTGCGCGTCAGCGCCGCCTCCAGTTGCTCGCGCACCAGTCTCGCCTTCTCCTCGATGTCCAACCCCACCAGGATGAACGTCGCCTCGTTCCGGTACCCCCCCAGGTTGTTGAGGCACACCTTCATCGTGGGCGGTGGCGGCTCGCCGCGCACGCCTGAGACGCGGACGCGGTCCTTGCCGTGTGACGCCAGGGAAATGGTGTCGAAGCGCGCCGTGGCGTCCGGGCCCGCGTACCGCGCCCCGGTGATTTCATAGACGAGCTGCGCCAGCACCGTATCCACCGTCACCGCGCCGCCCGAGCCCGCGTGCTTGGTGATGACGCTGCTGCCGTCCTCGTACAGCTCCGCCAGTGGGAAGCCGGGGCGCCGCGCGTCCAGCTCCGTGAAGAAGGAGAAGTTGCCGCCCGTGGCCTGCGTGCCGCACTCCAGGACGTGGCCGGCGACCATGGCCCCCGCCAACCGGTCCCAGTCATCCACCTTCCAGCCGAAGTGCGCCGCCGCCGGGCCCACCACCAGCGAGGCATCCGTCACCCGTCCCGTGACGACGATGTCCGCCCCCGCGCGCAGGCACGCAGCGATGCCCCACCCGCCCAGGTACGCGTTCGCGGTGAGCGGCGAGCCCAGGCCCAGCGCATCCGCCTGCGCGGAGAGGTCATCTCCCTCCACGTGCGCCACGCGCACCTTCACGCCCAGCTTCGCGGCGACCTCGCGCAGGGCGGCGGCCAACCCCGAGGGGTTCAACCCTCCCGCGTTGGTGACGACCTTGACCTTCTTCTCCACCACCAACGCCAGGCACTGCTCCATCTGCTTCAGGAACGTCTTGGCATAGCCGGTGGACGGGTCCTTCATCCGGTCCCGGCCCAGTATCAGCATCGTCAGCTCGGCCAGGTAGTCGCCAGTCAGGACGTCGAGCTGGCCGCCTTCGAGCATCTCCCGGACCGCCGAGAAGCGGTCTCCATAGAAGCCCGAGGCATTGCCGACACGCAGGGGGGATGCAGGCATGAGCTCTCCACTCGGCAGCAACGAAAGACGCGTGAGTCTGGGCAGGCGACTCTAAAAAAGCAAGCGTGCTTGCTTTTTTAACCCTTGGCTCGCATCCTGGCCGGGTGAGTGAGGCATCCGGTACGCCCGGCAGGCAGGAGCAGGAGCGCAGCCGCGTCACGCGCCAGCGTCTGATGGAGGCGGCCATTGGCGCGCTCTCCGAGCTGGGGTGGGCGGGCGCGACCATGACTGTGATTGCCGAGCGCGCGGGTGTGTCCCGGGGCGCCTGTCAGCACCACTTCCCCACCCGCGCCGACCTGGTGGCCGCCGCCGTGGAGTACGTGGGGCACCAGCAGGTGGAGGCCGTGCTCCGCAAGGCCGCCCAGTTGCCGGCCGATGCTCGCCGCACGGAGGCCATCCTCCACATGCTGGCCGGCATCTACCTCAGCCCTGTCTTCACCGCCGCGGTGCAGCTCTGGGTGGCCGCCGTGGCGGACGCGGAGCTGCGCGCGCAGTTGGCCCCGCTGGAGGCCCGCGTGGGGCGGGAGTTCCACCGGCTGACGGTGCAGTTGCTCGGCGTGGATGACAGCGTCGCGGAGGTGCGCGAGCTGATTCAGGGCACGCTCGACCTCATCCGGGGACTCGCGCTGGCCAATCTGCTGAGAGACGACAGCGCGCGCAGGAAGAAGGTCCTCCACCGCTGGGCGCTCACCCTGGACGAGGCCCTGAGCGCCCGGCGCACCCGCAGAGGCTGAGGACCGCAGGTTTCATGAACGACCTCCACATCAGGAGCTGACCATGGGCTACCGCTCTCTCTTCGCACCGGGCTGTTTCAGCAACCGCACCATCGTCGTCACCGGCGGCGGCAGTGGCATTGGCCGCTGCACCGCGCACGAGCTGGCCGCGCTGGGCGCCAACGTCGTCCTGGTGGGCCGCAAGCCCGACAAGCTGGAGGCCGTCGCGCGGGAAATCCAGGAGGACGGCGGCAAGGTGTCCTTCGAGGTGCTCGACATCCGCGACGAGGAGGGCGTGAAGGCCACCGTGGCGCGCATCATCGCCGCGCACGGCCCCATCCACGGCCTGGTCAACAACGCGGGCGGGCAGTTCCCCTCGCCGCTGTCGGCCATCTCCAAGAAGGGCTTTGACGCGGTGGTGTCCACCAACCTCACCGGCGGCTTCCTGATGGCGCGGGAAGTCTATCTCCAATCCATGAGCAGCCACGGGGGCTCCATCGTCAACATGCTCGCGGACTCGTGGGGCGGCATGCCGGGCATGGGGCACTCCGGCGCGGCGCGCATGGGCATGCTCAACCTGACGCAGACGGCCGCCGTGGAGTGGGCCGCGTCTGGCGTGCGCGTGAATGCCGTGGCGCCCGGCTGGGTGGCCTCCAGCGGCATGGACAGCTACAAGGACGAGGGCGTGCGGGCGATGATTCCCCTCCTCAAGAAGGAGGTGCCGCTCCAGCGGCTCGCCACCGAATCCGAGGTGAGCGCCGCCATCGTCTTCCTGCTCACCGACGCTGCGGCCTTCATCACCGGCGACGTCATCAAGATTGATGGTGGCGCGTCGTGCAACACCAAGATTTTCCCGCTGGAGGAGACCACCGCCTCCAAGCCCTACGAGGGATTCCACCGCGCGTCGGCGCCGCGCATCCTCGGGGGTGAGTCGAAGGAGTAGGAACGACACCCCGCTTCCGCCAACGTCGCGCGGAAGCGGGGCGCCGCCAGCTCAGAGGCCGTCCGGGTAGCAGAAGCCGTAGGTGCGGTCGTAGCCGCCACCCGCGAGCGGGTAGGACACGTAGCCCAGCTCCTCACCAGGGCCGCAGTCCGAGCGAGCACGGGTGTAGGGGAAGCAGGTGCCGCGGCCCGTGCCGTTCAGGTCGAGACACACGCCGCGCGCGCCCTCGGCGCCGCAGAACTCCGCGTAGCCCAGGGTGCACTCCTCGCCGATGAGGGCCGGGTCGAAGTCGAAGCCACTGGCCACCTGCACGGCCTGCTCCTGGCACAGACCCTGGACGCCGCACACGGTGCCCGTGGGGCAACCCGGTTCGGCGGCCATGAAGTCACACGTGGCCATGCACGTGCTCGACGAACCCCAGGCCGTCGTACAGGCGTAGCCCTCCGCGCAGTCCGTGGCCGCCAGTTCGTACTCGCTGGTGGGCGCCGTGTACGTGCACGCCTCGCCGTGCGTCTTGGTGCCGAGCGACCGCTCCAGCGTGCCGTCATCCGCGGCGCGGTTGGTGGCCACGCAGGTGTGGCCGGGGATGTTCGCCGTCAGCGAGCCCTCGCGAGGGTCACACCCGCCGTTGCGGGCGGTGTTCCACGTCGCGAAGCGAATCCACCGGCACTCGCCGCCCGCCACCGGCTCGGTGCCGGTGTAGGGCGCGTACAGCGGCGGCGCGGCCACGGACTGGCGCAGCGTCACGTTGGCCAGCGCGCCAATCGTCTGCTGCGGCGTCAGCTTGAGCGCGAGCAGCAGCGTGCCCGACTCCGCCACGAAGGTCTTCGCCGTGGAGGTACCGGCGTCCTGGACACCCCAGACGCATTGTTCACACGTGAAGAGGTTGGTACCTCCAGTCGCCAGGTCATAGACGCCCGGCGCCGTATTCACATCCAGCCGGATACGGGCGACATCCGCCAGCGCCGGGTCGCCCTGGTCGGAGAACGAGCCGACGTAGGTCGGCTGCGAGCCATACTGCACCGGCGTCCGCTCGACACCGTTCGTCAGCTCGCCCATCGTGATTTCGGTACACCCGGCGGGCGGCGACAGCAGCGCCGCCTGCTCCTCCGCTGCGCGCAGCGTCTCCTGCTCAGCGGCAGGAGGCGGGGGTCCGCCGGCATCTCCGGCGCACCACAGCCCACCACCGCGGTCAGCAATGCCACACGCCAACGCCACCCACCTGTAAATGCAACTCCAGAACGTCGATTCGCCATGAGGTCCCGTCCAGTTGCCATCCCGGCCATTCGGCTTGCCTCGATTGATTCAAGGCAAAGCGAGAATTAGTCGCAGGGTCTGACATCGAACAACTGCTGCTCCCGTGTTCCGGGGCCCTGCATTCACCTGACGAGACCTATGGCCGGAAGCGCACGACGCTCACGTCGAGGGCGCCAGCTTCCACATCCAGGACCTGGCGCATCAGCTCCAGCGCGCGTGCTTCATCAAAGCTTCCGGAGCCCGCGCCAATGACGGGGAAGGCGACGGAGCGAAATCCCTGCTCGCGGGCCTTCGCCAGGGCATTGCGGACCGAGTCCTGGATGGAGCGCTCCGAGGCGCGCCACAGCATGTCGATGCCCGCCACGTGGATGATGGCTTTGAATGGCAACCGCCCGGCGGAGGTCACCACCGCCGAGCCCAGGGGCATGGGGCCTGCCCTCGCCACCTCGCGGAAGGGCCCGACCCCGCCCCGGCGCTTGATGGCGCCGGACACTCCCTGCGGCAGCAGCAGCCACCAGGGGATGATGTTCCGGTTCCAGGCATTGACGATGGCCTCCACCGGCTGGTCCAGCAAATCCCCTTCGACGACAGAGACGGGCATGGCGCGGACTCTAGCGCCAGCCCGCCTCGGATGGGGGTGCCTGGGGGCTCAGTCGCACGCGTGCGTGTGCGTGTGCTCCGTGGCCTTGGGGCTCCAGCCTTCGTTCCCGTCCTTCTCGAAGAAGAACTTCGCGCGCGTGCGCTGGCGCGTCCCCACCTCGTTGAGCGTGGCCGCGTCGTACAGGCGCCCGTTCACCATGGTGTAGCGCACCGAGCGGCTGTGCTTGAGGTCCTGCAAGGGATTGCCATCCAGCACGATGAGGTCCGCCAGCTTGCCCTCTTCCAGCGAGCCAATCTCCCCGTCCAGGCCCAGGTAGCGCGCCCCACTCAGCGTCGCCGAGCGCAGCGCCTGGAGCGGCTTCATCCCGCCATGGCCGAACATCCAGACCTCCCAGTGCGCCGCCAGGCCTTCTCGCTGGCCGTGCGCGCCCAACTGCACGCTCACGCCCGCGTCACTCAGCTCGCGCGCCACGGTGGCGGCGGCGAAGTGGTTGAACTCGTCGTCCGGCACGTGCATGGACGGCCGACGGCTGCGCGCATCCACCACCCGGCGCGGGACGAAGGACAACAGGCGCTCGTCCTCCCACACGTTCGTCTTCTGGTACCAGTAATTCTCACCCCAGACGCCGCCGTAGGCCACGCCCAGCGTCGGCGTGTAGCCGGTGCCGCTCTTGCCCCACAGCTGCTTCACGTCCGCGTAGATGCGCGCCACCGGAATCGCGTGCTCCACGCCCGTGTGCCCGTCCACCACCATCGTCAGGTTGTGCTGGAGCAGTGAGCCGCCCTCCGGCACCACCAGCATGTCCAGCTCGCGCGCCGCCTGGAGCACCTTCTGCCGCTGGTCTCTGCGCGGCTGGTTGTAGCTCTTCACGCTGAAGGCTCCCATGGCCTTCATCCGCCGCAGGTGCGAGCGCGCGTCGTCCACCGTTTCAATGGGCGCGCGGTAGCCCGCGCCGGACGCGCCGTAGAGGATGGTGCCCGTGGAGAAGATGCGCGGCGCCACCACGCCGCCCGCTCGGGCCAGCTCACTGGCGGCGAACACCTCTTCCGACGTGTTCGACGGGTCGTGCAGCGTCGTCACACCGAAGGCCAGGGACGACGCATGCACCCAGCTCTGCTCGGGCATCAGCCCGTCCATGCCCATGGCCCCATGCCAGTGCACGTCGATGAGGCCGGGCATCAACGTCTTGCCCTTCACATCCACCACCTTCGCCCCGGACGGCACCTGCACCTTGCCCACCGGACCCACGGCGACGATGCGGTTGTTTCGCACCACCACCACGCCCTGCTCGATGACCTCGTCACCCTTCATGGTGATGACGCGGCCCCCCACCAGGGCCAGCGTGCCCTCCGGCACGTCCGCCTTCACCGGGAAGGAGAGGTCCACGCCCTTCTCCGGCGCCTCCGGCAGCTTCTCCGGCGCACCGTCGATGAAGGCGAAGCTCTCCTTCAGCGCGCGCGTGAAGAGCTCGGGCCCCAGCGCCCAATGCAGGCGCTGGCTGTCGCCGGACCAGTGCAGGTACTCGCCCGCGTCCCGGCTCACCTTCGCCAGCGGCAGCGCCTTCGCGCCGGGCCCCACCGTGGCCGACTTCGCGCCCAGTGCGAAGGGGACGACGAAGGCGTTGAAGTTCTCCCGGAACGCCACCCACCGCTCGTCCGGGGAGACGCGCAGCTCGGTGGCCTCCGCGCTGGTCAGGTGCGTGCGCTCCTCGCTCCCGCTCAGCCCGATGCTCTTCAGGGAGCGGACGTCCTCCTTCTCCTTGTGTTCCACGTGCAGGAAGTACACGCGGTCCGAGCGCGCGCCGAAGTGCGGCTGCTCACCGTCACGCGCCAGGCGCTTCGGCGCGCCGCCACCTGCGGGCATGGCGAACAGGCCCGTGTTCCGGCTCCACAGCCCGGGCATCAAGTAGCCGTCCCCGGACGCGCGGTACACCAGCGTCTTGCCGTCCGGGCTGAGCGCGGGCTCCACGTAGTAGCCCGGCTGCTGCGTCAGCACCTTGCCCTCGCCGCCGGTGGTGGGCACCACGCGGATGGTGCCCAGCTTCTCGTCGTCCCATGTCGTGTAGACGATGGAACGCCCGTCCCGGGAGAACGACGGATAGAACTCCAGGTGGTCATCCTGCTTCGTCAGGCGCCGGGGCGTGCCCGCCGGCAGCTGCTTCACGTACAGCTTACCCAGCGCCTGGTACACCACGCGGTCTCCCTTGGGGGACACCTGCACCCAGCGCAGCATCTTCGTGGAGAAGCGCTCGGGGGCCACCGCCTGCGGGCTGCGCACCGCCTCGAAAATCGTGCGCGTGCCCCGCACTCGGAAGGCGATGGGCGTCACCTTCTTCGTGGCCACGTCGATGCGGTGCAGCTTGCCGCCCGCCCAGAAGACAATCGCCTTGTTGTCCGGCGTCCACGCCATGCCCGGATACACGCCGTGGATGGCCCACGTCTCCTGCATGTCCCGGTCGAGCCCGTCGTACAGCGGGCGCTCCGCGCCGGACGCCACGTCGGTGACGTAGAGCACGCTCTTGGCGCGCACCCGGCGGACGAAGGCCAGCTGCTTGCCGTCACGTGACGGCGTGGGGCGGATGGCGCCGCCGGGGCCCGTGATGAAGGGCTCGATTTCCTTCGTCTCCAAATCCAACCGCTGGATGGCGTAGATCTGTCCGTTGGGGTCCTTGTTGTATTCGAAGCTCTTCCCCGGCGAGACGTCCTGGCTGAAGTAAACGTGGCGCCCGTCGGGTGAGAAGGCGGGCTCGCCCAAATCCTTCTGGTCGTTGGTGCGCTCGGTGAGCTGCACGCCCTCGCCGCCGGCGCGGTGGTACATCCACACCTCGCCCGCGCCCAGCGAACGCCGCGCGGTGAAGTGCTTGCGCGCCACGATGAACTGCCCGTCCGGGCTCCACGCGGGGCTGTTGAGCAGGCGGAACTTCTCCTCCGTCACCGCCCGTGCATTCGAGCCGTCCCGGTCCACCACCCAGATGTTGTCTCCGCCGCCCCGGTCACTGGTGAAGACGATGCGCTTGCCGTCCGGGCTGAAGCGCGGCTGCATGTCCCATGCGACGCCGGACGTCAGTGCCTTCGCTTCGCCGCCGCCCATGGGCAGCACGTAGATGTCCCCCAGCAGGTCGAAGACGATTTCGTCTCCGCGCGGGCTGACGTCCACGTTCATCCACGTGCCCTCGGTGACGTCGATGTTCACTTGGCGGGCGGGGAAGCCCGGCGCGTCCACCTTCCAGGTGTCTCCCCCTTCCTTCTCCGCCTTCTGCGCGGCCTCACCGGACGGCGGACGCGGGGCGTCTACCTCGGCGGCGCGGGCCGCGTCGCGCGCGGCGTCCTTCGTGTCGGGTGCCGGCCGTGGCGGGTCCTGCCGGACCGCGGGAGGCTTCGCCGGAGCCTGCTGCGCGGCCATGGGCGCGGCGGGCAGCAGCAGGACGGCGAGGAGGGAGGAGGTCAGTCGTTTCACCAGAAGTCCTCTTGAGGGAGAAGCCGTGTGTCGGGTGGCGGAGACTATCCGGCCCCGAGGGGCTGTTGGATGCCGGCCGAGAACAGGCGAACAGGCGAGCCTCTTCCGGGGCGTGTAGGCTCACGCTCGCCGAGCAGCACTGATTCCGGGGGGAGTCTCCATGCAGACGCGTCAGAAGCTCGCCGTGCTCGTCATCCACGGCATTGAAGTGGATGATCCGGGTCTCTATGACACCGCCGTACGCCTGCTGCGCCAGCACTTCGCGCAGCACGCGGGGGCCGGGCCGGACACACTCGCCGTCGAAACGGTGAACTGGGCCTCCGTGCTGGAAGGTGCGGAGAAGGACCTGCTCGCCCGCTACGCCCCGGCCGACGCGGACACGTACTGGAAATCCCTCTATGACAGCGTGCGCACGGTGAACCAGGGTCACGAGTCCGCGCTCGTGCCGATGATGCTCCGCTTGATGCGGCCGTCCCTGCGCGGCATGGACCTGCGCTACCCCGGCCTGCGGTGGATGCTGGTGCACTTCGTGGGCGACATCATCGCCTACCAGACGAACCCCGCCGACCCGGACGTCTACACGGGCATCCACCGCAAGGTCGCCGAGGCCCTGGGCCGCCTGCGCCAGCAGGCCGGTGACACCGCTCCGCTCTGCGTCATCGCGCACAGCCTGGGCAGCGTCATCGCCAGCAACTACTTCTACGACTTGCAGGCTCAGCGACTGGCCGGGCGGGACATCATCGAGGAGACGGTGCGCGCGGCCCAGGGCAGCTCGCCCCTGGAGCGCGGCGAGACGCTCAGCCACTTCTACACGCTGGGCAGTCCCATGGCCCTGTGGAGCCTGCGCTATCCCCACGCGGAGCTCGACCAGCCCGTGCAGGTCCCCGCGCCGGAGCTGGCACGCCACCATCCGGGGCTTCGCGGACGGTGGCTCAACTTCCACGACGAGGACGACGTGTTCGCCTGGCCGCTCCAGGCCCTCAGCGCCGCCTATCACGCCGCGGTCGAGGACCGCGCCGTGAGCGTGGCGGGCCCGCTCTTCTCGTGGACACCCCTGGTCCACCCCTTCTACTGGTCGGATGACGCGGTGATGCGGGACATCGGCACGTCGCTTGCCGGCGCGTGGGTGCAGCTCTCCAGCGCCGCGGCCGTGGCCTCCTAGCGTGGCGTTGCGGGCCCCCGTCAAAACACAGTGCGCCAGGCGGCCCTGAATCTGGTATCGCGCCCCTCATGTCGGACGACTTCACGCTTCCTGAAGACAAGGCCGAGCGGATGGAGCGCTGCGCGATCTTCTACACCGACGTCGTGCCCCACAATCACGCGCTGGGGCTGCGGCTGGTGGACATCCGCGCCGCCGAGGCCACCGTCGAGCTGCCCTACGCGGAGAACCTCGTCGGAAACCCGGAAACCGGCGTCATCGCCGGCGGCGCGGTGACGACGCTCATCGACGCCACCTGCGGCACCGCCGTTTTCCTCAGGCTGGGCCGCTTCGCCCCGCTCGTCACGCTGGACCTGCGCATCGACTACCTGCGCCCCGCGCGGCCCGGCATCGTTCTCACCTGCGTGGCCGAGTGCTACCGGCTCACCCGCCAGGTGGCCTTCGTCCGCGCGTTCGTCCACCAGGGCGACCCGGGCCACCCCGTGGCTTCCGCCCAGGGCACCTTCATGCGGACAGAGGAATGACGACCATGTCCGAGTCCACGACGCCTCCCCTCGCCGAGTTGGTGCGCCAGGTACGCAAGACGCGCGAGTACAAGCGCCTCACCGACGCCATCCCCTACACGCGTTTCATGGGCATCGGCGTGGAGAACCTCGCCGGCGAGATGCTCTGCCGCATGGCCTTCAACCCGAGGAACATCGGCAACAGCCTGATTCCCGCCCTTCACGGCGGCACGCTCGGCGCGCTGCTGGAATCCGCCGCCGTCTTCGAGCTGCTGCTGCAGACGAACACCGAGCGCGTGCCGAAGGTCATCTCGCTCACGGTGGACTTCCTTCGCTCCGGCAAGCCGCAGGACACCTTCGCCAAGGCGTTCGTCACCCGCCAGGGCCGACGCGTGGCCAACGTCCGGGTGGATGCGTGGCAGGACGACCGCACGCGGCCCATCGCCAGCGCGCACGCGTTGTTCCTGCTGTCAGAGCCGTAAGCCTTCCGGGAGTGGAGCCGCTGACGGCGGGATGCCCTCGAAACCCCGGAGGCACTGAGACAGGAGCCCTCGCCCCGCTGCCCGCCCCCCTTGCTCCGCGACATCCTCCGCCTCCACCTTCAGTTTGATGTCTCGCTCGGGACATGGGAGGCAGGCGATGAAGCGATGGATGGGTGGCGTGGTGGCGGGCGCGCTCGCACTGGGCGGCGGCGCCCTGGCGCAGCAGAACGGCACGGACGACACGGAGAGCATGGTCCGCATGGGCCGTCCGGAGGCCATCGACCAGGGGCAGGCCCCGGAGCCGTTCGAGGAAGGCACAGGGGGCGCCGGTTCCCAGGGCACTCCGCCTGATGCGCGCGGCGTGGCGCTGCTGCGGCAAGGCCTGCTGCCCATCCCCACCGACGAAAAGGCCTTCCTCGACGAGCTCCACCAGGCCAACCAGCAGGAGGTGAAGCTGGGCCGGCTCGCACAGCGGCAAGGCAGCTCCCAAGGCGTGAAGGACTACGGCGCGCGGCTGGTGAAGGACCACGGGCAAGCAGACCAACGCCTCATGGCCTACGCCCGGAAGCAGAACCTGACGCTGGCCGAGCCCCAGGCGGACACCGACTTCGCCAGGACGATGGAGCGCGCGGAAGAAGCGTCGATGGCGAAACTCCAGTCCCTCCAGGGCCCCGCGTTCGACCGCGCCTTCCTGGCCGCCATGGTGGGCGACCATGACGCGGACATCGCCAAGGTGATGGCGGGTCAGCAGCAGTTCTCCGGCAACGCCGGGCTGCAAGCGCTGCTCGGCGACACGCTGCCCACGCTGCGCGAACACCGGCAGCAGGCGTACCGGCTGCTGGGACAGGAAACTCCCCGCCAGGCACGCAGGGCTCCCGGCGGACGCTGACGTCAGCGCGCGGTGACGTCCAGGACTCGGGACTTCATCTCCCCGGCGTGACTCCACGTAATCAGGTCCGTGCTGCCCTCCTCCTTCCCCTTCAGACGCACCACGCCCTGACGCGGCACGGTGACTTCGACGAGGCTCGGTTCGCCCACCGCGATGCGCTGGAGTCCAGGAACGGCCAGTTCGTGCACGTCGCCGACGCGCAGGACAATCAGCGATGCGGCCATACGCCCGAGGCTCTCGGCTCGCGGCGTGGCGGCGTCGGACTGGAACAGAAAAGACGGCTTCCACAGGAGCACGCCCAGGACCACCAGGGAACCCGCTCCCGCCAGGGCCAGGATGCCCCGGCGGCCCCATGCCGGCGAAGGCAGGGAGAGCGCCGCCATCAGCGCCTCCATGCTGGGGAAGCGGTCCTCGGGCGCGTTCGCGAGCCCCCGCGCCAGCGCGGTGCGGAGATGCCTCGGCACGCTCGACGTTCGCGGTGCGGCGGAGGCAGCAAGGTGGCCGGGACGCTCACCGTGGAGCGCTTCGTGGAGCGCGACGCAAAAGCTGTACTGGTCGCCGCGGGCGTCCACGGCCCTTCCCGCGCGCTGCTCGGGAGACATGTACGCCGGCGTTCCCGCGGCCTGCCCCCACTCCGTGAGCATGGAGGCCTTCGATGCACCCTCGCTCACACCGGCCGGCGCCTCGGGAGACTCGCCCGTGCCGCGCCTCGCGAGCCCGAAGTCCGTGACGCGTACCCGGCCGTCCCGCCCCACCAGCACGTTGGACGGCTTGAAGTCACGGTGCACCACCCCCGCGCGATGGGCAGCGGCCAGCCCCGCTCCCGCTGCCAGGAAGACATCCAACACGTCCCGCCATGGACGCTCGCGTTCCCGAAGCCAGTCCGCGAGCGTCGTGCCGTCCACCCACTCCATGGCCAGGAAGTCGTGCCCCTCCGCCGTCCCCAGCTCGAAGAGTGGCAGCACGTTGGGATGCGAGAGCCGCGCCATGGCCTGGGCCTCGCGAAGCAGCCGCTCACGACCCTGGTCCTGCGCGCCCGCGAGCAGCGGCCTCAACAGCTTGAGCGCCACCCGCCGCCCCAGCCGCAGGTCATCCGCCGCGTACACCACGCCCATCCCTCCCATGCCCAACACGCCCTGCAGCAGATAGGCCCCCAGCCGCGTCCCTGGCGGCAGGACCGGCTCCTCCCGCGCGTCCGGCAACGTCGCCGCGCCCGTGTCCCACCGCGTGGGCGCCTCCGCCTCACGCTCAACGACGACTGCGCCCGGCAGAGAGGAACTGGCCGCCACCGCCGCCACCAACGCCCGGCAGTCCGCGCAACCGTCGAGGTGCGCTTCCACCACCGCCACCTTCCCCACGGGAGCCGAGCCACTGACGAAGGCCGCGAGCAGGTTCTCATCCGGACATGCGGACATCGGAGGACGGTGCAGCGAGTTCATGGCGCGCCTCGAATCATCGCAGCCCGAGTCCGCGCCGAACAGCCCACCCGAGTGTTCCCACCCTCGAAGGCAGCTCCGCTGGCGCGCCGACCCGACCTCCCACCTTGTGTCAGCCCCTCCCTGTAGACAGGTCGTCGTGGAGGGAACGTTCCTTCCACGCGACGGCCGCGAAGGCAGGGGGACGGGCGGATGTACACGTTGGCGGAGATGCGCGCTTTCAGGCTGCGTGACGCGGCGGAGTTGCTGGCACAGCGGGGGTTCGACAACGTCCGGGCCGCGGAACTGGCCCGGGCCACGCGGCTCTCGGTGGGCTCGCTGTATCGTTACTACGGCAGCAAGCAGGGCATCGCGAGGGCGATACGGACCCTCACCGAGCGCGAGCTGTCCTACACGGGTTTCGTCGCCTACCAGATGGCGGATGGCGACCCGCTGCGGCAGGGCTTTCGCGACGTCTTCATCGCCTTCTGGCGCGAGTTCGCGACCTGGGCGCTGTTGCAGCCCCACCTCGTGGGCTTCACCTTCCTTCACAACCATCCGGACACGGACTCACCGGGCGAGCATGACGGACGGACGCGCGCGCAGGTGCTGGAGGTCCTCGAGCATGGCGAGCGCGAGAAGGTGTTTCCCAAGGGCCGCACCTGGCTCCATGAGTGCATGGTGTGGGGCATGCTGTCGGAACTCGTGCGCCGGACGGGCCGGGGCGAGGTGGTGAGCGAAGAAGACGTCGAGACTGCCGCGGAGGTCCTCTGGAAGGCGCTCTCTTTAGATGAGCCCTCCAAGCCTCGAGGTGGTGGCAATCCGCCTCCGGGAGGTGACCACGCGCATCCAGCGCTCACGGCGGACACGTCAGCTCGGACAAGTGGGGCGATGGTCCCCACCGCATCCGCTGAACCCCCTCCAACTGCGACGCGCCTTCGTGCGGCGGCAGGTGACGCACCGCTCTCGCATGCACCTTGCCCCCGGCCGGTCCAGACGGCGCGAAGCCCTGGTCCAGCGGCGTCCACGCCCCTCATCCCTGCGCGGAGGAGCGCGGCTTCCATTCATGCCACATGGCGGCACCATGGCCACCGATGCCCTGCATCAATCGGTGACGACGATGCGGTAGCTGCTGCGCTTGTTCTCGGGCCCCACCCACACGAGCAGCGCTGTCTCACCGGCCTGCTTACCGATGATGCGCAGCACCCCTTTGCCGAGCGCCTTGATGTCCGCAATCTCCGGTTCGTCAATCGCGATGCGGACCATTCCCGGAATTTGAAGGTCGCGATGGCTGCCCTTCTTCACGACCACCGTTTCCTCGGTGGTGGCCGAGGCCCCAGAAGACGGGGCCGGCTTCGACTCCTCCGCCAGCGCAGGCGCTCCCATCAACGCCAGCGCAACCAGGGCAAGGCCCATTCTGTGATGCATGGTGTGTGTCCTCCAAGAGGGGGTTGTTCCACCTTCACCCGGATGACACCGGCCAGGTCGGAGCGTTGCACGCGGCCGCGAAAAAAGTCCGCGGACCCTCAGGAAGCCCCAGGGCTGCTCAGCAGGGACGGCAGGCTCAGGTCCAGCTCTCCCTGTACCACCCGCATCAGGCTGTGCAGTTCGCCGGAGGTGAGCCGAAGCCGCTCCGCCAGCCGCTGACGTGTGCCCTCCAGCGCCGCTTCCCGGGCACGGGCCACCCAGCGCGACACGGTGGACTTGTGCGTCTGGTACATGGTGCCGATGCGCTCCAGGCTCAGCCCCTCCACCACGTGCAAGCGCAGCACGGTGCGCTCCCGCGTGGGCAGGGCATTCAGTGCCTCGGAGAGCGCCGCCTGGAAATGCTCGCGGTGGTTCTTGCGCAGGTAGTCCAACTCGACGTCCGCCATGCCCGCATGGGTTGGCAGCGGGAGCGCCTCCGCCTCCTCTTCGGCGTGGGCCCTCCGGCGCTCCGAGCGCTGGAGGTTGAGGGCGGTGCGCACCGCTGCCGCGCGCAACCAAGCCGCGAGCGGACCACTGCCCAGGTATTCCGCCATGCGTGCGGGCCGGTCACCTTCTGGGACGAGCAGCCGCTCGCGCAGGTGTTGAACCACCTCGGAGGGGTCCACACCCGTGTCCCGCATCCGAGCCAAGGACGCCGCCGCCTTGGGAAGAACGTGGCGCTCCAGCGCGACATGCGCCGCGGCGTTCCCCCGCACACAGGCGCACGCCAGATAGAGGTCCGCGGCATGCACGGAGGCCAGCACCCGTGAGGGGTCCTCGTCCCGTGGCAGGCACGAAGCAAGGTGGCGTAGGAAGTCTTCCTCCGCCAGCGTCACGCCCGGCCAGGCCTGCCGCGCCGCGGCGCAGAGCGCGACCAGCGTGTCCTCCAGTCCGGACAGGGCCTCGTAGCCCTCGCGTGTCCCGGAGCCGAGCTGCTGGAGGAAGACGAGCGAGCGGCTCTGCTGCGTTCGCATGCGCACCTCGGCACCGCGCGTGCCTGGAACGGCACGGCTCACCCGCCTTGTTACCCCGTTCCCTCCCCCCGTTTCCACCCGGCCAGCACGACGGCTCGGCGAGCAACCGCGCCAGGAAGTCGCCAAGGGCCTTTAACTTGGGCGGCGTGGGGCGCGCGGGCGGCCACACCCGCCACAAGGCTCCCCGCTCCCCCCTGTGCTCGCACACGAAGGACCGGACGCGGCGCTCGCGCGGACGCTGGGCCACGCCCACCTGGGCATCCTGCCCGGACAGGGCCACGTGGCCCACGTCACCGCGCCTGAATTGCTGGCGCGCGAGGTCTCCGCGTTCCTCCGCGAATCGCCCGCGCGCCTGGGGCCTACATGGACACGGACTTGCTTGGGTCGAGCTGCATCTTCTCGGGCTCGCGCGTCCGGGCCTGCGTGTCCGCCTTCTTCGAGGCGTCCCGGCTCTTGCGCGGGGCCTCGACCTCCGCCTTCACCGGCGCCTCGCAGTGGTCACCCTTCCGATTCGGGTGGCAGTGCCGGATGCCATACACATGGTGACACCCACAGGGGTCCACCCGTTTCTTCGCGCACGCGGAGGGATTGAACACCGGGGCTGCCACCTCCACCGGTGTCTGTGCCTGCTCCTTCTCCACGGGTCCCGCCTGCAACGCCACCGCCAGGAAAATCCCACCAAGGAAACCCATCGCCCACCCCCTACCTGGATGCTGCGGAATGGATGGGAATGGAATCCGGACGTGACAAGTCCCGGGGCGTTCGGAGCCTCGCCGTCCGCTCTCGGGCTGACTTTCGCCCGGCCGGGCACGTCCCGGCCGCGGCCGCGTGCGGCTCCGAATTCGCTCGCCTTCCCGCCTGTGCCCCCAGCATCCTCTGCTCCTGTTTTCGGGTTTCGGCTCCTGGCGTCAGCTTCCCTGGACGCTCCCGTCGCTGCCGCGTGTTCATCCCATCTGGGGAATAAGAGTCATGAGTTGGAAGCAGCGGCTGGAGAAGGTCTCAGAGGGCCATTACGTCCTGGCGAAGACCAAGAGCATGAAGGTCGATGCGGACCTGTTCCTGTCCGACAAGTTGCTGTGGGGGGAGGGCCCCGAGCAACCTGGACTGGAGGACTCTGTCTTTGACCAGGTGGTGAATGCGGCATCCTTCCCCGGGGTCACCCGCGTGGCTGTCACACCCGACTGTCACCTGGGCTACGGCGTCCCCATTGGCACGGTGGTGGAAACGGACGGCATCCTCCTGCCCACCGCCGCCGGCTACGACATCGGCTGCGGGATGGTGCAGTTGCAGACGACGCTCACCGCCGAGGACGTCGCCGACGCCACGAAGCGCCGCCGCTGGATTGAAGAGGTGACGAAGCGCATCGCCGTGGGCGTGGGCGCCAGCCGCGTGCAGAAGCAGCGCAGGGTGACGGACCGCACCTTCGCGGACGTGGTGCGCCACGGCGCCAAGGCCCTGGGCCGGGGTTCGTCCGTCACCGAGCGCGACTACATCCCCGTCGAGGATGATCGGGTAGACATCCCCGAGCGCGCCTTCGGCAAGCGTGAGCAACTGGGCAGCCTGGGCGGCGGCAACCACTTCACCGAGATGCAGGTGGACCAGGACGGCCGCGTGTGGGTGATGCTGCACACCGGCAGCCGCGGCTTCGGGTGGAACATCGCCAAGCACTTCTTCGTGGAGGGCGCCGCGCAGCTGGGCCTCAAGAGCCGCAGCGAGGACCATGTCTGGCTGGACGCGGAGAGCCCGCTGGGCCGCGACTACTGGAACCTCCACAACATGGCGGCCAACTTCGCGGTGGCCAACCGGCTCATCATCGGTGAGGCGGTGTGCGCGGCGCTGGAGGACGTCTTCGGCGGCACGGCCAGCGTGTATTACGAAATCTCCCACAACCTCATCCAGAAGGAGGCGGGGAAGTTCGTCGCCCGAAAGGGCGCCACGCGCGCGTTCCCCGGAGGACACCCCGCGCTGAAGGGCACGCCCTGGGAGAAGACGGGCCACCCCATCCTCATCCCGGGCTCCATGGAGACGGGCAGCGCCATCCTCTTCGCCGAGCCGGGCGCACAGAAGTCCATCTATTCGGTGAACCACGGCTCTGGCCGCCGCATGTCGCGCGGCGAGGCGCGGCGCGTGCTGAAGCAGGACGTCACCGACAAGCGCATGGCCGAGGCGGGCATCCTCCTCAATACCCGCCAGACGCCGCTGGACGAGTCCGGCCCCTGCTACAAGAACCTGGACGACGTCCTGGAGACGGTGGAGATGGCGGGGCTGGCCCGGGTGGCCTACCGGCTCAAGCCGGTGGCCTGCATCAAGGGCGCGGACTGAGGCGGCCCGGGAGGCGCATGGCCGTCTGCCTGCCGCCAATCCCTGGGAGGCGGGCGGCCCCGGGTCATTTCCGGCTCGGCGCGTAGGGCTCGTGGGGCCGTCCGGGGGACGCTACAGTGGGCGCCCCTGGAGTCTTTCGCCCATGAGCTCGCCGTCCCCTGCTGCCCGCATGCCCCCAGCTGCTTCCCGTGAAGCGGAGCTGGCTCGCGCCGAGAGCGAGCTGTCCACGCTGGAGGGCCGGCTCCATGAACAACTCGCCCAGGCCACGGCGGAGGCGTCCGCGCTGGCCACCCGGCTGGAGCAGACGCGGCAGGCGCTGACGCGGGCCCACCAGGCCCCCGGTGCCGACCCCATGTTGGGGGAACAGGCCTCCCGGTTGCAGTTGGCCGTGGCGCCCGCGCTGGACGTGGAGGCGCCGCGCATCCGGGCACTGGAGGCCCGTCAAGCCGCGCTCCTGGCTCGGCGGCAAGCAGGTTCGGAGATGCAGTCACTGCTGCGAGCCCACCAGGAGCAGGCCGCGCAGGTGGCCCGCGCGGTGACCGAGGCGGAAGCGGTGCTCAAGCGTCAGGCCGAGGCGGCCAAGGCCCGCCAGGAAGCCGCGTCGCGGGCACAACACGAAGCCGCCAAGGCCCGCCAGGCCGAGCTGGCGCGGGCGGCCGCCGCGGCGAGGGCCCAGGGGCACGCACCTCTCCCGGCAGCCGCGGCCCGGCCCGCCACCCCGCCGGAGAACGACGCGCGGCGCAACGGACGGGTGCGGATGCACACGTCCATCGACATGCGCAGCGACTCCAACTTCTTCACGGGTTTCTCACTGGACCTCAGCGAGGGCGGCGTCTTCATCGCCACCGTGGACGCGGTGCCGCGCGGCACGCAGGTGGAGCTGGACTTCACGCTGCCGGGCGGCCGGCCCATGAAGGTGACGGGCGTGGTGCGCTGGGTGCGCGAGGCCAATTCCCGCACGCCGGAGCTGATGCCAGGCGTGGGTGTACAGTTCACCGGGCTTCCGGCGGAAGTGGCCAGCGCCATCTCCTCATTCATCACCACGCGCGACCCGATGTTCTTCCCGGACTGAGCTTGAGACAGACGCCTTCGTGACACGCGGGCGCGATGTTTCACGTCATCCGTCGGGTAGTCGACCTCGCGGCCACTCCCGCGCGCTGACAGGCGGGATTATCCTCCGCAGAAGACAGACACTCCGACGACGAACTCATGGCGCAAGCCAATGCAGCGGCGCCGCGGAAGGAGATGACACCCGCATGAGCGCGCCTCATCGCAGCCCCACGGTCCTCGCCGGACGTCGTCCGCGCTGGGACTCCCGCCGACACGCCGACACTGCCCGTGCCTTGGAAGGCACGGGCACCCCGCCCGCACGCGACGCCCTGGAGACGCCGGCCCCCGAGGTGGACAAGGTCAACCTCGCGCAGAAGCTGGCCCTCTTCTCCGAGCACTGGTCCCCGAAGGTGGTGGGCGAGCTGAACGGCCAACACGTCCGGCTGGCCCGGCTCCACGGCCCCTTCGTCTGGCACCAGCACGACGCCGAGGATGAGCTGTTCCTCGTGCTCCACGGCCAGCTGCGCATGGAGCTGCGCGAGCGCACGGTGGACGTGGGCCCAGGCGAGTTCATCATCATTCCTCGCGGCGTGGAGCACCGGCCCGTGGCGGAGGAGGAGGTCCACGTCCTGCTCTTCGAGCCCGCCACCACGCTCAACACCGGCAACGTCCGCGAGGAGCGGACGGCCGAGCATCTGCAGCAGCTCTGAAGCGGACGTCCAGGCACCCCCGCCGGGCGGGCGGGCCTCCCGCCACCCCGCTCGCGCGGATTCCTCCGTGGCGTCGCGCGGCGCACCTTTAGCTCCGGACCCGGGCCGCCCGAGCGGCTCCCTGCCGAGGAGCGGAAGCGATGCGCATCCACCACCTGAACTGCACCACCATGTGCCCGCCGGGCGGCCGGCTGGTGGACGGGCGAAAGGGCTTCACGGGGCCCGCGGCGCTGACGTGTCACTGCCTCCTGGTGGAAGGCCGGCAGGGACTCATCCTGGTGGACACCGGCTTCGGCCTGGAGGACGTGAAGCACCCCCGGGCGCGGCTGCACCCGCTGCTCCTCAAGGGAATCCGGCCCCGGCTCAACGAGGGCCCCACGGCCATCCGACAGATTGAGCGCATGGGCTTCCATGCCGAGGACGTGCGCGACATCGTCCTCACCCACCTGGACTGCGACCACGCTGGCGGCCTGAGCGACTTCCCTCACGCGAAGATCCATCTCTTGTGGGATGAGTACCAGCAGGCCCTGGCCCAGGCGACGGCGAGGGACCGGAGACGCTACCGGCCACAGCAGTGGCCTCCGGAGACGCAGTGGGTGACGTATCCCTCCCTGGGGGACGGTGAGCGCTGGTTCGGCTTCGAGTGCGTGAGGGATTTGACGGGCCTGCCGCCGGAAATCCTGCTGGTGCCGCTGCCGGGCCACACCCTGGGCCACGCTGGCGTCGCCATCCAGAATGGAAGCGGTTGGCTGCTGCACGCCGGAGACGCGTACTTCTACCATGGGGAGATGGCCCCGGACCGGTACCAGTGCACCCTGGGCCTGCGCATCGCCCAGAAACTGAATCAGACGGATGGCTATCTGCGCTGGCACAACATGCGCAGGCTGCGCGAGCTGGTGCATCGGCACGGACGGGACGTCACGGTGTTCTGCGCGCATGACTCGCTGGAGTTCGAGCTGCTGGAGGAGCAGGAGAAAGCGCCTGAGCGGTCGCCCCTGCGGACCTTCGTGGACACCCGGCCGCCGCTGCACGCGTGACGGGCGGGCTCACGAGTGCAGGGGAATATCGGGTGGCTCACGCAGCTCCGAGCCCAGCAGCATCAGCGGCAACTCCACGATGAAGGTGGCGCCCTCGCTGGGGGCACTCTCCACGCGGATGGTGCCGCCGTGCGCCTCCACCAACTGCCGGACGATGTAGAGCCCGAGCCCGAAGCCCGCATGCTGGCCGCCGGAGGGCTCTCTTTCGAAGCGCTCGAAGATGCGCCGCTGCGCCTCCGGGGCAATGCCCACGCCGTGGTCTCTCACGCACAGCCGCGCCCGCGCCACGCCCGCGTGCTCCACCCGGACCTCCACCGGCCGCCCCCTCCCGAACTTCAGCGCGTTGGACAAGAGGTTCGTCACCACCCGGTCCAACCGCAGCCGGTCCCACCGGCCCACCAGCCCCAATTCCGCGCCGAACTCCAGCTTGCAGCCCGCCTCCGCAGCCTGTTCGGCGAAGCGCTCCACCACCTCGTGCACCAGGTCCGACAGGTCCACCGGCGCCACGTCCAGCATCAGCTTTCCCGATGACAGCCGCGACAGGTCCAGCAAGTTGTGCAGCAGCTGCCCCAGCCGCTGCGTCTGCTTCAGCGCCGCCGCCAGCCCGTCGCGCGCCTTCTGCTCCTCCGCGAGTTCCATCCGCTGAAGCCTTCGCAGGAGCAACTGCAGCGTGTTCAACGGATTGCCCAAGTCGTGCGCGGCCACGCCGATGAGCTCCACCGCGTCCTGCGCCTCGCTCCAGAGCCGGGCGTTGTCCAGCGCGAGCGCGGCACGTCCCGCCACCTCCTCCACGAAGACCTGGTCCGTCACCGTCAGCCGGCGCTCCGGCGCGGACGTCAGCAGCACAAACACCCCGCGAGTCTGCCGCCCCACCCGCAGCGGCACGCCGAGGTAGGAGCGCACGCCCACCTTCTCCATCAACGAGAGGTGCTCGGGGCCCACCAGCCCCCGGGCCAGGGTCTCCGGAGACACGTCGCTCTTGAGCTCGGAGCGCCCCGTGCGCATCACCTGCCAGATGCCCCATGGAGACTCTGGTGGCGGCGGAAAGCGCCGCGCCGCGTCCCATAGCCACGCCTCCTTCTCCGGCATCGCGTGCGCCACCGCGCGAGGCCAGAGGTCACCACTGGCCGACAGCAGGTAGAGCAGGCAGGCGTCCGCCACCTCCGGCACCATGATGCGCGTCAGCTCGGCCACCGTCTGGTCTGGGTCCTGGAACTGGTGGAAGAGGCCTCCCGCCTCCGCCAGCAGTTGCTGCGTGCGCTCGGCCCGGCGCCGCTCGGTGATGTCGCGCGTCACCTTGGCGAAGCCGCGCGGCAGCCCGCGCGCGTCCTGGAGCACGGTGACGTTGACGTCCGCCAGATAGCGCGAGCCGTCCTTCCTCACTCGCCAGCCCTCCGTGTGCAGCCGCCCATCCTTCCGGGCCCGCACCAGGTCCTTGTCCGGAATCCCCGCCGCAACCGCATCCGGCGGGTAGAAGACGCTGGAGGGCTGGCCCAGGATTTCCGCCTCCCGGTAGCCCATGATGCGCTCCGCGCCCGGGTTCCAGCTCTCCACCCGGCCCCGCGCATCCAGCAGGAACAAGGCGTAGTCGCGCACCCCCTCCACGAGGAGCTGAAAGCGCTCGGCGCTGGCCTCGGCCTCCTGTTGGATGGGCCGCAGCTTGCGCGTCAGCGTCCACGCCAGCATCGTGGCGCCCGCGAGGCCCAGGCTCCCCGCGAGCAGGGACAGCCCAAGCGCGCTGCGGTCCGTGGCCAGGCTCTCATGAATGCCCTCGGACAGCCGGGTCTCCGTCTGCTGGTGGAGCATCCGGAGGCTGTCCATGACACGGCGGCGCGTGTCCGCCACGTGGCCGTCGAAAATCTGCTCCAGCCGCTGGCGGGGCACGCCGTCCTCGCGCTCCATGATGAGCGCCTGCATGGCCTCCTCGTGCTCCAGCTCCGCGTGGGAGACGGCCTCCAATTGAGTGGCCAGGGGCTCCTGGGTGAGCCGGCGCTTCAGGGCTTCGTAGGTGGCGATGAAGCGCTCGCGCGCGACGGACATGTCCTGGGCGAAGAAGGTATCTCCCGACAAAGCGAAGCCCCGGCCACTGACGACCTTGTCGTTGAAGGTCCGCTCCAGTTGTTTGATGTCCAGCACGTCCCGGGACAGCTCCAGGATGCGCGCCTTGTGATTGGCCCGCACGGAGAGCAGCGCCACCACGGACGTTCCCGCCAGCACGAGCGCCACCACCAACGAGATGATGAAGCCGGCGCCCGCGCGCTGCGCGAACGTCCACGGACGTGCCACCTCCCCTCCTCCCCAGACGGTCCACCGCCCATGCCCTCGGGCAGGGTGAAGCGCTCCGCACCCTGAATCCAGGGGGCTCGCCGGGTGACGCGAACGTTGGAAACCAGGCGCCCGAGCAGACGGCGCCCGTGCCCGCGCGTCGCGGTGTGTGCACCGTCCAACCCCGCATTACACCCTGGCTGGGCACGCGCGCAGCCCAGCCCCAGGTTGGGCGCGGGTGGTGGCCTGGGCGGGACGGGAGCGCATGCGCGGAGCGGGGCGGCGGGGAGCGTGGTTCTGGGCGTGTGGGCTGGTGCTGTGGGTGGCGTGCAGCCAGACGCAACCGTACGAGGACGCGGACACCCGCCGGCCGGTGTCCGCCTGCGAGCCCATGACGTGCGCCTCCCAGGGCATGGACTGCGGCATCGCCATTGACGGCTGCGGCGGCACGCTCGGCTGCGGCGCCTGTGGCCCCGGTGAGGTGTGCGGAGGGGGTGGCCGGCACAACGTGTGCGGACCGGCGCCCTGCGAGCCCACCACCTGTGAGGCCCTGGGGAAGGATTGCGGACCAGTCTCGGATGGCTGTGAAGACGTGCTCGACTGCGGCACCTGCACGGCGCCCGAGTCCTGCGGCGGCGGGGGCACACCCAACGTATGCGGCGAGCCCACCTGCACGCCGGACACCTGTGAGTCGCTGGCGCGCGACTGCGGCGCCGTCCCGGACGGCTGTGGCGGCATGCTCGACTGTGGCGTCTGCGCGGACGGACTGACGTGCGGGGGCGGCGGCGCGCCCAATGTGTGTGGCCACGGCATCTGCAAGCGGGCCACCTGCGACGTGCTGGGGAAGGACTGCGGGCCGGTGTCCGACGGCTGCGGCGGCATGCTCGACTGTGGGGCCTGCGCAGGCGGCCTGACGTGTGGCGGCGACGGCGTGCCCAATGTCTGCGGCAACTCGCCGTGTACGCCGGGGACGTGTGAGACGCTGGGGAAGAACTGCGGGCCGGTGGCGGACGGGTGCGGCGACATGCTCGACTGCGGCGTCTGCGCGGACGGCCAGACGTGCGGCGGCGCCGAGCCCAACGTGTGCGGCGGCGGCGTGTGCACCCCGCTCACCTGCGAGTCCCAGGGGAAGAACTGCGGCACCGTGCCCGATGGCTGCGGCCGACTCCTTCACTGTGGCCTCTGCCCGGCGGGCGAGACATGCGGCGGGGGCGGCGTGGACCACGTCTGTGGCCATCCCCTCTGCACACCGGCCACCTGCGAGTCGCTGGGCAAGGACTGCGGCACCGTGCCGGACGGGTGCGGCGGCGCGCTCCAGTGCGGGGCATGCGCGAATGGCGAGACGTGTGGAGGTGGCGGCACGCCCAACGTGTGCGCGGCGCCTTCCTGCCGCCCCTACACCTGCGGCCTGCTGGGCAAGGATTGCGGCACCGTGCCGAACGGGTGTGGCGGGTTCCTGGAGTGTGGCACCTGCACGGCGCCCGAGTCCTGCGGAGCGACGGGCGTTCCCAACGTCTGCGCGGCGAGCGCGTCCGTGTGCGTGGACCGGAACCTGGGCAGCGTGTTGCCGGTGATGGTGAAGGGCTCCACCGCGCACGCGGGGGATGACCATCAGTCCTCGTGCGGAGGGAGCGGCGCGCCGGACCGGGGCTTCCTGTGGACGGCGCCCAAGAGCGCGCTCTTCACCTTCGACACGGCGAAGTCGGCCACCCGCTCGCTCGTCTCCGTGCGCAGCGGCGGCTGCGGGGGCGCGGAGCTGGCGTGCGCGAAGGACGGCATCAGCTACGGCGGCGGCGCGCGTGTTTCGGTGCCGCTGGTGCAGGGACAGACGGTGCTGGTGGTCGTGGACTCGGCGAGCCTGGACCGGTTCAGCGCGGGGTACTTCGAGCTGCACATCGATGAGCTGCGGGCCAGCGAGGCGGGCTCCTGCTTCGACGGCATGGACAATGATGGGGACCGCTGGGTGGACTGCGCGGACACGGACTGCCACGACGCGCCGGGCTGCAGCGGCCGTGGCTGCGCGCACCATGACTTGGGCAGCGCGCTGCCGGTGACGTTCCACGGAGAGACGGCGGGTTCCGGTGACGGCTTCCAGGGGACCTGCGGCGCGCTGCTCCAGCAGGACCGCGCGCACCTGTGGACGGCGCCGCGGGCGGGCACCTACGTCTTCGACACGGCACCGAGCGAGTGGGGCAACGCGCTCTACGTGCTCACGGGTTGCCGGGGCACGGAGTTGGGTTGCGCCTCCAACGCGAACGGGAGTCCCCAAGGCTCGCCCGCCGTGAAGGTGACACTGGCGCAGGGCCAGACGGTGCTGGTGGTGGTGGACGGCATGGCGAATCCCGACCAGGACACGCCCATCCGGTACACGCTCCACATCAGCGAGGACGCCGCCACGGAGACGGGCCGGTGCGCGGATGGCGCGGACAACGATGCGGATTCCAACTGCCAGTAACGAAAGGCAACCCTTGTGGCGAAGTGCCTCGATGGAGCACGCCCGCGCTCATGCGTTGGATTCCCAGCGTGTCAGCGATGCGCCTGCCGGAGCGCCTTCACCACGACGTCACGGACGCCAACGGCGCGCGCGGAGGTGTCTCCCTCTTCCTCATCCGTGGAATACAAGTCGTAGGCGGGTGCCGTGAACGCCACCGTGCCGCGCTTCGTCCCCCTGACACCACCACAGACCCACTCGACCGTGGTCACGTAACGGGTCGGCGCATGACCTGAGGCCGACTCGGACTCACGACGAAGCATCACACTCGTCAAATCCTGGAGGATGCGCTCACCTTCGGCCCGCGACAGCTTCCTCGGACTGAGTTTGACCGGGTCTTCCCAGTCGTCCCCTCGGCCAGAGACCTCCGCGCCGCTTTGCGTCACCTTCAGGTAGAAGGTGCTTTGGGTGAACACCCAACAACCCGTGAGGACATAGTCGACCTTCACCGTCACGGGCAGGTCCTCACTGAGGCAGCGCAAGGCCTCCTCGCTGGGCGCCTCGTACCCGACGACGTCGTCAGACGCCGCTGCGGAAGAAAGCCCCGCTACCGCCAGGAGAACCGCGAGCCCCCGAGAGAACCGCCGCATGGTGCGACCTCCGTTTCATTGAACGGAGGGAGGCTGGCACCCGCGACTCGCGGGCAGCCACGCATGGTTCCATCATCGTTTCGGCATGAAAGGCCCTGCTCAGCCTTCCTGCGCGGGCACGGGCGCCGCGTCCGCGGGCTCCTCGCCCGGCGCCGCGAACGTCCCCGTGGCGGGGTCCACGTTCCAGGCGGAGTACTGGTGCGTCTTCACGTCCCGCAGCTTCCCGTCCTCGTAGCAGACCGAATAGATGAGGAACTGCGGGTTGACGAAGTTGGGCTGCCCGTAGCGGTAGCACTCCGCCCCGTTGGTGTCCCGCTCCAGGGTGATGGGCCGTCCGAGCACGGCGCGCACCTGCTCCGTCGTCATCCCACCCCGCATGGACTTGAAGCCTTGGGGCGTGACGATGCGGAACGTCTTCTCCTCACCCTTGGCGAGGGTCCAGAAGCCCACGCCCAGCACCACCGGTATCAGGGCCATCAGCAGGGCGCCCGCCCACCGTCCCCGAGGCACCTTCCTGTCCTTCTGGAAGGCCGTGAAGAGGCCGCTGGCCGCGTCCGCCTTGGGGGTCGTCTCCGTCGCGCTCACGTCGCCTGACATGCAGTCCTCATATCGCGGATGCAACAAAGTCCACGCCTCCCGCCCTTTCTCCCTGCCCGCCCACCTGGGAGCGCTTACATCGCCTGACGGCTCCCTCTCCCAGGTAACACGCGAGTTTACAATGAACAGGGGGGCGGCCTGCTACATCCCCTCCAAGGGAGTCAACGAGGAGTCAAGTCACCATGCCGAAACGCGGCGGCGGCGGTCGCGGCGTCACCCAGAAGCCCTCCAACCGGGACGTGCTCCCGGCCGGCGCGGAGTCGAAGGACACGGAGCTCTTCTTCAACCGAGAGCTGTCCTGGATGGCCTTCAATGACCGCGTCCTCCAGCTCGCCGAGTCTCCGGAGATTCCGCTGCTGGAGCGGCTGAAGTTCATCGCCATCTACGCGCGCAACCTGGACGAGTTCTTCATGATTCGCGTCGCCCGTCTGCACGAGCAGATTCGCGGCGGCGTGGCGCGCCTGGTTCCCGACGGAGCCTCTCCCAGCGACACCCTGGACAAGCTGCACGACGGCATCCTCAAGCAGACGCGCCGGCACGGCGACGCCTTCGAGAAGGTGCTCCGCCCCGCCCTGGCCGAAAAGGGCCTGCGCATCCTCTCCGCCAGGAATCTGGACGCCGAGCAGCGCGCCCAGGTGGACCAGCGCTTCAAGGAGCAGATTTTCCCCGTCCTCACCCCGCTGGCCATCGGCCTGGGACGGCACTTTCCCTACATCTCCAACCTGTCGCTCAGCCTGGCGGTGCTGCTGAGAGACCCGGACGCGGACGAGGAGAGCGTGGCCCGGGTGAAGGTGCCCAAGGAGCTGCTGCCGCGCTTCCTGCCCCTCAAGGGCAACGTCTTCGTCCCCTTGGAGGAAATCATCGCCCAGCACCTGGGGGACTTGTTCCCCGGCATGGAGGTGCTGAGCTGGGGCACCTTCCGCGTCACCCGCGACGCGGACTTCACCGTGTCCGAGGACGCGGAGGACCTGCTCAAGGCCGTGGAGACGGAGCTGCGCGAGCGCCGCTTCGGCGACGTCATCCGCATGGAAGTCCAGGCCGGCATGAGCCCCAAGCTGCTCGAGCCGCTGGTGGAGGCCATGGGCCTGGAGGCGCGTCAGGTCTACGAGGAGCACGGCCTGGTGGGCCTCAACGATTTGCAGTCCATCGCCTTCGCCCCGGGCTTCCCGGAGCTGAAGGACCCGCCGTGGGTCCCTGTCACCCAGGCCCGCCTGCGCACGGACGCGGACGCGCCGGATGGCGGCACGGTGATGTCGTCCATGCGCCGGGGGGACCTGCTGGTCCACCACCCCTATGAGTCCTTCGCCACCTCCGTGGAGCGCTTCGTCACCGAGGCCGTGGCCGACCCGGACGTGCTGGCCATCAAGCAGACGGTGTACCGCACGTCGGACAGCTCGCCCCTGGTGCCCGCGCTGATTACCGCCACCGAGCGCGGCAAGCAGGCGGTGTGCATGGTGGAGCTGAAGGCCCGCTTCGACGAGCGCACCAACATCCGCTGGGCCAACGCGCTGGAAGAGGCGGGCGTGCACGTCGTCTACGGGATTCCGTCCCTGAAGACGCACGCGAAGGCCATCCTCATCGTCCGGCGCGAGGGCGACAAGGTGCGGCACTACGTGCACATCGGCACGGGCAACTACAACCCGAAGACGGCGCGCCTCTACACGGACATGGGCCTGTTCACCACGGACCCGGACATTGGCGCGGACGTGGCGGACGTCTTCAACTACCTCACCGGTTTTGGCCGGCCGAAGAGCTTCCGCAAGCTGCTGGTGGCCCCGCTCACCATGCGCCAGGGCCTGCTGGCGGAAATCAAGCGCACCGTCGCCGCGCACACAGCCGAGCGCCCCGCGCGCATCCAGATGAAGATGAACGCGCTGGTGGACCCCGGCATCATCCACGCCCTCTACGAGGCGTCCCGCGCGGGCGTGAAGGTGGAGCTGAACGTGCGCGGCATCTGCTGCCTGCGCCCGGGCGTTCCCGGCGTGTCGGAGAACATCCGCGTGGTGTCCGTGCTGGGCCGCTTCCTGGAGCACTCGCGCATCTACATCTTCGAGCGCGGCCCGGAGCTGCGTTGCTTCATCGGCTCGGCGGACTTGATGCCGCGCAACCTGGACCACCGCGTGGAAATCCTCGCGCCGGTGGAGGACGCCAGCCTGGCCGCCCAGGTGAAAGACTCGCTGGAGCGCTGCATGGCAGACACCACGTCCGCCTGGGAGCTGACGGCGGATGGCGGATGGCGCCGCCGGCTACCGCGCGCCGGTGACGAGAAGCGCTGGGCCCAGGGCGAGATGATGGAGCGCGCCCAGCGCATGGCCCAGTTCCAGGGCGGCCGTCCGCTGCCCTGACAGCACCTGCACCTCGGTGGGCGCCGGGAGCCTCAGCGCGCGGCGTCCTCGCGGCGGTGGGCCTCCACCTCGCGCACCTCGCGCCACTGAATCCACCCCTCGCGCGCGGCGTGACGGGCGGCCTCGGTGGTGTCATCCACCGCGAGCATCTGGCTGCCCGCGGCGCGGATGTCCTCGGCGATGAGCGCCAGCTCCTCGGCCCGGCGCTGATGCCCGGGCACGTTGCGGATGTAGACGCAGAGGATGCGCCCGGGAAACTCACGGACGATGGTGCGGTAGTGCTCCGCGTCCTCCTGGCCACTGTCGCCAATGAGGATGAAGGGCAGGTGCGACAGCGTGCCGAGCACCGCGCGAATCTTCTCCAGTTTGTGCCCATGGCCCCCGCCGGGCGCGAAGCCTTGGCTGGACAGGCCCCAGTCGCGCAGCAGCAGCGGACCGGTGGGGATTTTGTGCAGGGAGAGGAACTCGTCCAGGTGCTCGTAGAGGTTCCACGGGCTGCTGGACACGTAGAAGATGGGGTTGTCCGCGTTCGTGCCCCGGCCGTGCTGGAGCGCGGCGTAGAAAGCGTCCACGCCCGGAAAGGGCAGCCGCACGCGGTGCTCGGTCAGGAAGAGCGCCCAGGCCCGCTTCAGCAGGTCGGTGACGCCGGTGACGATGACGGTGTCGTCGATGTCGCTGATGACGCCGAACTCCGCGCCGGGCCCGGCCATCCGCACCGGCGCGGCCACGCGGGACACGCCCTCCGCGTCCGGCGACAGCAGCTCCAGCTCCACCATGTGCCAGCCCGAGCGCACCCCGTCCGGCGGAGGCACCCACAGCTCCAGGAAGCCCTCCTCGTCGGTGGTGCCCTCCCAGCGCTTGTCACCCCAGCGCACCGCGACGTGTGCACCCGGCACCTCGCGCGTCATGTAGCGCTTGTAGGAGGCCACCGCACTGCCCACCAGCGTGTAGCGCTCCTGCGGCGGGCGCACGTGCCGGTCCTCCAACACGCGGGCCTTGATGACGGCGCGCTCGGGCGTGCCGTAGCCCCGGTAGGGAAGGATGCGCAGCGGCGGCGCGATTCCCAGCTTCTGGCGAAGCTTGCGGCTCAGCGCGTCATAGTGCGCGTCCACGCGGACGGCGAGTCGATAGAAGCGAGGAAGAAAGTCGGCCATGGCGCGGAGCGTAAAGGTGAGGAGCCTGACTCTAGAGGAGTCCACGATTGAGCGGCACAAACCCGTGAGGGTCCACTGGCGGACCGTCACAGCCCTTGCCTGCCACGCTGTGCGTATCCGCAACGCAGCTTCCTCTCAACCTGGAGCTTTGCCTTGCCGCGTCAATCCCCCCGCTGGTGTCTCGCCGCCGCCGTCGCCGTGCTGCTCGCCGGAACGGCCGCTTCCTCGCAGTCCTCCTCCAGCATCACCTTCCAGTCGCCGGCGCAGGGCTGGAACGTGTTCGCGTCCTCCAACCCGCTGCCCTTCGGCTCCACCGCGGCCATCCACTACAGCGTGGACCGGCTGACGCAGTGTCGGGGCAACATCAACGGCACCACGCCCGGGTGGACGATGACGGGCTACTACCAGTTCAACGACGGGCCGGTGCAGCGCTTCTGGGTAGCGGGCTTCTCATCCACGCCCAACCCGCCCGCGCCGTCCATCCCACTCAACACGCGGGGCACGCTGGCCATCTGGTTCGAGAACACCAGCCGCTGGGGCTGCCAGGCCTGGGATTCGAACTTCGGCAACAACCACGTCTTCACCGTGCAGTGACGGCGGGCCCGTGGGCGCGGGTTGCACTCCCGCGCCCACGGGGCTTTCAGTGGGCCTGCGTGACGAGCTCCACCCGGCCCAGGGGGCTGTGGCCCTTCGCCAGCAGCCGCCGCGCCGCCAGCACCGACACGCAGTCATCCGTGCTGTGGATGTCGCCGTAGAAGGTGAGCAGCGTGGCCGGGTCCACCACGCGAATCCCCCCGGCGTCCACGGACGGCACGCGCCGGACGAAGACGTCGAGCAGGACCTTGCCGCCCTCATCGTGCCGGGCGTAGCGGTAGAAGTGCGTGGAGGTGGCGTCGAAGCGCGTCCAGATGCGGTGGTAGCCGCGAGCGGTGAGCACGGCGATGAGCTCCGGGAAGCGCGCGGGCTCCACGAAGAGGTCCACGTCCTTGTGGTCGTGGAAGCGCTTCAACTCCTCGTGCGGCGGGGCCATGAAGTGCCAGGCCCAGCCGCCGGACACCGTCACCCAGGGCGCCAGGGCGCGCACCTCCGCCTCGCAGGCGCGCAGGCGCTCCAGGTTCCAGCGCTCGTGCGCTCGCTTCGGATTGCGTGGGTCTCCCATGGCCGTGTCCTTGTGTGAGGGCACGGCGTGGACGGGAGGTGGAGCGCGGGCTGACAGCCGGGCTCCGGCTGTCCGTGTCCCAAACGGGTGAGGACTGGTAGACATGTTTCATGGGGCACCCCTCCACCGAGAACCTCACGCCCTTCACCTTCGAGCCGCTGTTCCTCACCGACGAGGCGCTGCGGCCCCTGTTCGTGCCCGTGTTGAAGGCCACGTTCGACCTGCGGCCTCGGGGCGCGCCGACGCTGTCCGCGGAGCAGGCGCCGCTGCTGACCGGGGGTGAGCGCTGGGACGGCGGGGATGTGGCCAGCCTCCGCCTGGAACCCGAAGGCGCCTTCTTCAAGGCCGCCACGGACGTGGTGCTGGTGGGACATGCCCATGCGCCCGCGGCGGGGACCCGCGAGCTCCTCGCCGAGTTGCATGTCGGGCCCGTGCACAAACAGGTCCGTGTGCTGGGGGACCGCACGTGGTTCAAGAGCATGGGCGGCATCGGGGTGACGCAGCCCCTCCCCTTCGAGCGCGTCCCCGTGCGCTATGAGCGCGCCTTCGGCGGGAAGGACGGCAGCGCCTTCGAGTCGCGCAACCCGCTGGGCATGGGCTTTCGCGAGAAGGGCAGCCGCTTCGAGGAGAACCTGCGGCTGCCGAACCTGGAGTCTCCCACCGAGCCGCTGAGGTCCTGGGGCCAGCGTCCTCCGCCCACGGGCTTCGGGTTCATCGAACCACACTGGCAGCCCCGGGCCGGCTACGCGGGCACCTACGATGACGCGTGGAAGAAGTCGCGCAGCCCGTTGCTGCCGAAGGACTTCGACCGGCGCTTCCTCAACGGCGCGCCGCAGGACCAGCTCGTCCCGGGCTACCTGCGAGGGGGCGAGGCCGTGCTGCTGAAGCACATGGCGCCGGGTGCGCCGCTGACGTTCAGATTGCCCGCGCTGCCGTCTCCTGAGGTCCTCGCGCCCAGGGCCCGGGGGCTGGATGACCTGGAAGGAGCGCTGCGGCTGGACACCGTGGTCCTGGACACGGACGCGATGAAGCTGTTCCTCGTGTGGCGCGGCACCTTCGCGTTGCAGCGCGAGCCCACGGAGCTGCGCTCCATCCAGGTAACGTGCGAGGGCGCGGAGACGCTGGAGCCGGGGCAACCCGTCGGAACGGACTGACGGGGTTATCGGGTCGGCGCCGTGTCGACGGCCCAGTCGCCCGAGTACGTCGTCGTCATTGGGACGCGGGCCAGGGGCGGGCAGTAGCGGAAGCTGGTGTCCTCGGGTGCGATGCTGGCGCGCTCGGCGAGGCGCAGGAGGGCCAATCCTTCGAGCCAGACGAACCGGTGCGGCGCGAAGGACGTCACGGGTGTGGCCAGCGAGCGGGCGCGCTTCTCCGTGACGATGCCGTGGTCCAGGCAGGCGGCGGCGAAGGCCTCGGCGAAGGCGGCCGCGTCCCTGGACACCAGGGCCCGGGCCATGGCCACCCGGCTGGCGTAGGGCTCCTGGCCCACCTTCTCCAACGGGGCGAGGATGGACTCCAGCGGCGCGGACGGCGTGCGGGTGAGGTGCTGGAGGGCGGCGGCCCAGAGAAACTCATCCTCGTATTCGGCGCCC
Organism: Myxococcus sp. CA005; assembly: GCF_006518205.1. Taxonomy (NCBI): domain Bacteria; kingdom Pseudomonadati; phylum Myxococcota; class Myxococcia; order Myxococcales; family Myxococcaceae; genus Myxococcus; species Myxococcus sp. CA005. Next base: position 122,965 of record NZ_SRLV01000015.1, read on the forward strand.
TGCTGCCACTGGGTGGCGGAGCTCGCGGCCACGGCCTCCGCGAGGGAGAAGTGACCGGCGGCGAGCGCGCCGAGCAGAGGCGTGTTGCGCCGCGCGGGCGGTGGCGGAAGGCCCCGGTCCGCGAGGAGGCGCTGCACCCGGCGGCCGTTCTCCGCCATCCGGCAGAGGTTGAGGAAGAACCCCTGAGGATGACCATCGACCAGCAGCGTGGCCACGGCGATGAGGTGCAGGTCGAGCGTGATGGCGTCCAACCGCGCGAGAATGCTGGAGCGGTCCGCGCCCGGGTCGAACCGGCTCAGCCTTTCTCCCAGGGAGTCAGCGGCATCTGCACGGAGGGAGATGAGACGGGCCATGATGGGAGGTGCGGGTGAGCGTAGCCTGGAACGGGGCGTTCAGGCACCATACAACGTGAGAGGTGGGTACGCGCATGAGCAACCTGAGTGCGAGCGAGATGAACACGGTGCTGGCGCAGCGGCTCCTGTCCATCTTCGAGCGAAGCAGGGACCGGAAGTACACGGCGGCCAAGGCGGCAAAGAAGAAGAAGCCGAAGCCCGCAGCCAGCGCCGCGGACGACGCCGACCACGTGGACGACAGCGCCCCGCCCCGGGGCGTGCTCGGCAAAGACAGCGACTACGCGCAGAACGGCTCTGACTACATCGCGTCCCTGGACGGGCGTGGCGTGTACCGCGTCTTCGACCACTCCTACCTGGATGAAATCCGGGACCTGGTGAAGCAGACCGCTGAGTTCCCCGGGGGGCCACCGGAGAATTTCAACCCGAGGGCCAAGGACAAGGACAAGAAGCCCGCGCTCCAGAAGTACCCGTACGCGTGGGAGGCACACCACATCCTCCCGGGCTCGGCGTTCTACTACGAATTGGAGGACGGCCCGGTCTTCACATACCGGCAGCTCCGCCTCATCCTCCAGTCCGACTACAATCTGAACCACGGCCACAACATCATCATGCTGCCGGACCAGGCTTGGGCCGTGCCTGTCCACGCGCTGCTGCAGCACCCGGGCGACCATCCCAACTACACGCAGCAGGTGATGCGGGACATGAAAACCATCGCCCAAAAGCTTCAAAAGGCGATCGACTCTCAAAAAGAACACAAGGCGTTGATCGAGGATGTTTTTGACCAGCTGCACAAGCTGGAGAACAAGTACTGGAAACTCCTCGTTGCACTGAGCCGAGCAGTTGTGGCCTCGGTCACCGCAGGAAAAGAGTACAAGCACGCCCTTGTGCGCTATGCCCCGAAGGACAAGAAGGCCAAGAGTCGTTATGAGTGGGGCTCTCTCTATTAATTGAACCAGTCATTCGAGATTTTTCGTGAAATATTTTGTCTTCAAGGTCATGGCCGAAGAGGCGGGCTACATCGAGAAGCTTCCAAATGGCAGCCCTACTGATTGGAAGTTCCACGAAGGCATCAGCCTTGCCAAAGATTTTCCAGTAGGCGGGGAAGTTTCGTTTTCAAAAAACTATCCCGACAATCGGAATCTCTATGATTTTCAACCCAATATCATGAGCAACCTGCTCGTCTCGGGACGGGCACGCAAGCTCATCGAGTCGCTCGGTGTCACCAATGCCGAATGGCTTCCGGTCGCCATCAAGGACCATCAGGGCAAGGTCGTGGGTCCGGACTACGCTTTCCTCAATCTCCTGGGTGCCGAAGACGCCATCGACATGGAACGCTCGGAGTACGAGATGGACTCCCTTGAGAAAGACCAAATCGGGAATATTGATGCGTTGGCTCTGGACACCAGCGCCATCCGTCCTGACGCGAAGATGTTCCGCTGCACGAAGGAACGCCGTCTCATTCTCATCCGTGAAGACGTCCACGCTGCTTTCGAGCAAGCGGGCCTGACCGGCTTCAAGGTCTACGAAGCTGAAGGCTGGGACGGACTGGAGCTCTGACCCATCATGTTCGAAGCCAATTGCATAGAAGAGCAGCCCGCCGACATCGTCGCCCGGGTCCTCGAGCAACAGTCTCCGTGCTTCGTCACCGCACGTGAGGGCGTCCGGGGGGTACTGGTACCCCTGGATGAGGTCTACACGGAGGTGCTGGAGGCGCATCCGCGCGTCATCAATGCCCGGATGAAGGACCTGGTCCGCCCAGGCAAGGACATGGCCATGTACTGCGTCCAGGTCAGCCTGTCTGATGAAAAGGATGCCATCCGCTTCACGGACGAAGAGGGAGAGCCAGTGCTCGCCTTGATCGGCGCCATGCGTTTCCTACGTTGGCTTGAAGAGGACGGCGAGGTCGACGAGGAATCATGAAGCGCCGTCGCCACCGGCGGGTCCGGCATCTCACTCAGGATGGGGTTCGTCCGTGAAGTACTTCGTCTTCAAGGTCATGGCGGAAGAAGATGGATTCATTGATGCCTATCCACCTGGAAGCCCAGCAGACTGGAAGTTCGAAAAAGGCATCAGTCTCGCCAAGGATTTTCCAAAGGGTGGCGAGGTTGCCTTTTCCGATAACTACCCGGACGACCGGAACCTCTATGACTTCCAGCCGAACTTGATGAGTGACCTGCTCATCTCGGGACGTGCGCGTCAGTTCATCGAATCGCTCGGCATCACCAACGCCGAATGGCTTCCGGTCGTGGTCAAGGACCATGAAGGTGCAGTGGTCGGTCCCGACTACGCCTTCCTCAACCTCCTCGGTGCCGAAGACGCCATCGACATGGCCCGTTCGGTCTACGAGATGAATCACATCTCCAAGGACCAAATCGGGCTTATCGAACAACTGGCTCTCAGCCCCGACAGAATCAGCCCTGATGCCAAGATGTTCCGATGCAGGACGTATCGTCGGCTCATCCTCGTTCGCGAAGACACCCTCGCGGCATTCCAACGCGCGGGACTGACAGGTTTCAGAACCTACGACGCCGAGGGATGGGACGGCGTGGAACTCTGAGATCCTTTCGGGCCCAAGGAGACCGATACCCCATGAAATACTTCGTCTTCAAGGTCCAAGGCATCGATGCAGGCTTCATCGATGAATATCCCCGGGGAAGCCCGGCAGACTGGCAGTTCGACAAAGGCATCAGCCTCATCAAACAGTTTCCTGTGGGTGGTGAGGTCTCCTTCTCCAAGAACTATCCAGACGACCGGACTGTCTACGATTTTCAACCGAACTTGATGAGCGACCTGCTTGTCTCAGGCCGCGCGCGCAAGCTCATCGAATCCCTGGAGGTCACCAACGCGGAATGGCTTCCTGTCGTGGTCAAAAACCATCAAGGCGCCGTTGTGGGTCCCGATTACGCCTTCCTCAATCTCCAGGGTGCCGAAGACGCCATCGATATGGAGCGGTCGGTTTACAGGATGAACGCCATCGCCAAGGACCAGATTGGCCGCGTGAAGAAGCTGGCCCTGAAGTACGACGCCATCTCCCCGCAGGCGAAGCTGTTCCGCTGCACCATGGAGCGCCGCCTCATCCTCATCCGCGAGGACGTGCACGCTGCCTTCGTCCAGGCGGGCCTCACCGGCTTCAAGGTCTACGTAGCCGAGGGTTGGAACGGCCTGGAGCTGTGAGGTGAATCACGGCGCGCTCCCCTGCTTCCGCGGAGGAGAGCACCAGCACCGACGACGTGGGCGCGTAGCCTCGCGCCAGCCCTCGGAAGACCAACGCCGTGGCCACCGCTCCCGAGGCCACTCCTGTGTGTCCGAAGCTCTTGGCCGGCATCCACACCGCGCCTTGCTCGAAGCGGGCGTCCGTCTCCCTGAGCCGGACCTGGAGCATCCCCCACTCGAAGGCGCGCGCGTATTGCCCGTCGTGGTCCGACACCATCAACGGCGCGGACGCGTCCTGTCCCAAGGGCCCCAAAGCCGCGAGGACCTGCCGCGCCAGTTCCTGCCCGTCCGGTGGCTGCTCCCCATCCAGCGGCGCCGCGTCGCGTCCCTGCGCCACCCGCACCACGGCCATGGAGGACTCCGCGGTTTCCTCGCGCGTGAGCAGCAAGGCCACCGCGGCCTCGCCCGCCATCAACCCCGTGGGCCGGCCCGGGGTCTTCAGGCGCTGCTGCTGGTGCAGCAACGTCAACGTCTCCGGGGAGATGAAGCTGTCCACCGCGCAGACGAGCGCACGCTCCACCTTGGACGCCCGCAGGTCCTCTCCCGCCGCGGCCAGCGCCTGGGCGAAGGCCACGTTCCCCATGGGGAACGCGCGCACCAGCCCCTTCCACGCAGGCCATCCCAGCGCCTGCCACGTCCCCTTCACCAGCCGGTCCACCAGCCGCGCGATGCGCTCGCGTGCGTCGTCCGGGTCTTCCTCGTAGGGGTCCTTCCCCGTCGTGAAGCCCCGTGCCTCCGGGTCGGGTAGCACCAGGTAGAGCCCTACGCCGGGCCCCAGCGCCGCGACGTCCACCCACGTCCCCAGGTCCACCAGCGCTTCCGCCAACAGCGCCACCAGCCGCCCCACGCCCGAGAACCCCAGCGTGGCTTCTCCCGCCGCGTGCACGGTGACGGGGCTCGGCGCCTCGTCGCCCTTCAGGAAGACCTCGAAGTCCGGCGCCGCCGAGGGCCAGGACATGCCCGCACGGAACGCCGCCGAGGCAGGCACCAGCCCACCCAGCGACGACGCCATTCCCATCGCCTGGACCCATCCCAACATGCGCGACACAGCCTCCTACACCGGAGGGACAGCCTTCCACGGCACGATACAACGAGCCACCACCCTGGCTCGTGCCATGAGGCCAGGAGCGATACACTCCCGGGACGAGGAGCCATCCGCATGAGCGCGACCGTTGGCGTCAACAAGTTGTCCGTCGTCCACAAGGACACCGGAGGGACCACCATCGCCTTCCCGGACGTCTGCAAGACGCCCAGCCCCGCCGGTCCCGTGCCCATTCCCTACCCCAACGTCGCCATGTCCTCGGACACGGCGAAGGGCACGACGAAGGTTTCGGTGGATGGCAAGCCGGTGTGCGTCGAGGACTCGAACTTCAGCACCAGCACCGGCGACGAGGCGGGCACCGCGGGCGGTGGCGTCGTCTCCGGCAAGACGAAGGGCAAGGCCGAGTTCGTCAACTACTCCTTCGACGTGAAGTTCGAGGGCAAGAGCGTGGCGCGGACCTTCGACCTCATGCTCCACAACGACAAGAACACCCCGCCCGCACCGCTGCTCCAGGGGCCGGTCATCGCGCTCGGCAAGAGCGACACGAAGGCCAAGTGCCTCGTCTGTGAAAAGGAGCTGTGAGGCCCTTGTCGCCGCCCCGTCCAACGGTTCGCTGGGAGCTGCTGGAGCGCCACCTCGAGGAAGCCGAGTTCCTGTGGACGCAGTGGGAGCACGGCCTCTGGAGCCCGGAGCTCACCCTGTCCTCGCTGGCCGAGGGCGATGAAGGGCGTCTGCGGGCCCACCTGGATGCACTCGTGTTGGGAGGCAGCGCCGCCGCCACCCGCTTGCTGCTCCCCGCGCTGACCTCCGAGGACCCCGCGCGTGTGGCCAGCGCGGCGTGGGCCCTGCTCTCCGCCGAGGACGCCGACTGGCGCGAGCCTGTGTTCCAACAGTTGGAGCAGGGGTCCGAAGAGACGCATCCGGGCCTCCTCCGCGCGCTGGAGCTGCTCGACCGGCCGGACCTCCACGCCCTGCTCCTGAAGAAGCTGCCGACGTTGCAGCCAACGCTCCAGGCGGGAGCGCTCCGGGTCGCGCGCGTCCGTCACCTCGACACGAGCGCCGCGCTCGAGAAGCTCGACTGGGAGGCCGACCCGGCGCTGCATGCCGAGGCGCTTCGTGCCCTTCCCTTCGCTCCCAGGATGCAGACAGGGGATGCTCGGCTGTCACGCGCCCTGAGCCACGCCCATCCCACCGTGAGCACCGCCGCCCTGGAGACCGGGTTGCTGCTGGGCTCGCGTGAAGCCTGGGAGCACGCCCGAGGTTCCGCGTCGCGCGGCGGGCTCCTCGCGCTCGCCGTGGCGGGTGAGTCGAAGGACCTCACGGGCCTCCTCGCGCGCCTGAAGGATGGCTCCGCACCGGCGGAGGTCATCTGGGCGGTGGGCTTCAGTGGCAGGCTCCTGGCGGCCGAGGCGTTGCTGCCGCTGCTGCGCGATGAGGCCCAGGGCCCGCTGGCCGCGGCCTCCTTCGCCGCCATCACCGGACTCCCCATGGTGCCTCCTTTCCTCGTGGAGGCACCCGCTGACGAGGAGGAGGACGCGGAGGAGGCCGAACCCGAGGCCGAGGACCTCCAGGCGTGGCTCCCCAGCCCCCGGGTGCTTCCCGGCGAGGTGGACGCCCAGGCCGTGGAGGCCTGGTGGACGCGGCGGCGCGGCGGCTTCACGGAAGGCGCGCGTTTCCTGAGGGGCATACCTCTCACCGTGGAGGTGCTGGTCAGGGCCCTGGAGACCGAGCCCATGAGACGGCGCCCCTCGCTCGCCTGGGAGGCGGCCCTGCGCGGCGGAGGCACGCCCCAGATGGAGTCCCGGCAGTGGACGCGGGTGCAGCGCGAGCAGGCGCTTCCCCTGCGGGGGCAGCGCCCGGAATGGCTCGCCCGGGCAGGGAGCTGGCCGCAGGGCCGCCGAGGCGACACTCCCGCCTGATGGGGTAGAGGCATGCCACCTCGGTGGATAGGGTGCATCCATGGCAACCTGGAGCCCCACTGCCTTCGCCCGCGGACTCGCGTCGCTGCGCGCCTTCGCCAACGCCGAGCCGGAGCTGTCCGCGAGCGCTCGTGCCGACTTTCCAACGACGTGGGCCGACGAGCGGTTTCCCTGGATGAGCGCCACCCTGATGGCGTGGACCCTCCATGGACGGGAAGACGCCGAGGGCCGCACCGCGGCGGACCGTCAGCTCCTCAGGGACGGGCAACGCCTGTCGCGCGCCGAGCGCGGCTTGCTGTCAGCCCTGGCCGCGTCCTGGTGCTCGGTGTTCGAGGTGGAGGAGGTGCGGCTCGGCCAAGGACTGCGCTTGAGGGACCTCGTGCTCGACGAGGTGCTGGAGGTGAAGGAGCGCAGCCTCACCACGCAGGTGGCCCGCTACGACTTGATTGCGAGCTGGGTGATACCCACCGAGGACCACCTGGAGCTGGTGGGAGGCATCGTCGCGATTCCCCGCCCCCTGCGTGAGCACGTCGTCGTCGCCGCGCGTCACGCGTTCGCCACCCATCAGCCTCCAGCCGACGACGCGCCCGGCCGCCGCAGGCAGGCACGGCGGCTGGCGCCCTTTCTTTTCACGCGCGTGCTGGAGCTGCTCACCACCGAGCGGCCACTCCTCAACTTCGAGGACGAGCCGCTGCGCCTCTGCACCGCGCGCTTCCGCATCCGCCACCCGGCGAAGGTCGAAGAGCACCTGCGCCGGCACGACGGCTTCACCCGCGAGGGCGAGGGTCACTACAACTGGGAAGGTCCTCGGGCGGCGGTGTGGGGCTCCCTCACGGTGGAGGGCAAGGTGCTGGTCCTCACCACCCACTCCGCGCAGCGTCTGGAGAAGGGCAAGGCCCTGCTGGAGGAGTTGCTGGGCGCGGAGGCCGAGCACGAAGAGGACACGGTGGGGCCGGTGCAGTCCGTCCGAGGAGAGCCCGCGCGCGCCCTGCCAGACGACGCGCCCCCTCAGTTGGCGGACGCATTCGCGTTGATGCTCGCACAACGGGCCCGGGAGGAGCTGTCCCGGGGAATCCCCGCCTGGGGTGGAAGGAGCGCCAGCGACCTGATGCGCTCCACCGAGGGCCGCGCCCAGGTGCTCGAATGGCTGAAGGACTGGGAGTCGCAGGTGTCTCACCTCTCCGACGCCGCGGACCTGCTCTGGGATGACCTCTACGCGGAGCTGGGTCTGTCGCGTGACGAACGCATCCCGCTGACCCAGGTGTACAGCTCGAAGGAGGTCCCACGCCTCGAGCCCGTCCGCGCGGAGCTCACCACCACCGAGCTTCCCGAGGACCTCTCTCTTGAACCTCTTCCTCGCCGCCGGGCCTTCCAGGATGCCGCCCGGCGGAAGCCTCGACGGAAGCCCCCAGCACCCGAGTTGGAGCCAGGGGCCCTCTATGCCTTCAAGCTGGGTCCCATCGACGTCGGCGTGGACGGACGCACCTCCGTCTACGTCGCGGTGACGTCCGAAGGTGAGGCGCTGCCACCCGTGTTCGGGCGTCGCGACGCGGAGGGCCTGGAAGGCCTGGCGAGGGACAACGCCGGACTCAAGCGTTACTGCGAAAGCCGGCTGGCGCGTGCTGGAGCCGGCCACGGCTTCGCGTCGCGGCCCATTCCTGACTCCGTCACCCGGTTCCGGGCGGCGCTGGCCCTCCAGATGCACTGGGCCTCGGTGGAGCCGGGCTTGATGGTGATGCCAGAGGTGACGGAGGCGCTCCTTGACGCCACGGCGGCGCTCATCCGCGCGGAGCCTTGGGAGAGCTGGACGAACGAAGAGGTCTTCACCGTGCATCTGGAGGGCACCGTGCGGGGCACCCGGGAGCTGTCCGTCATGGGGAGTGGGGGCAGCGAGTTCGGCTTCGCCCTCTTCGACCGGGCCGGCTCCGTGGAGCGGATGAGCATGTCCGGTCTGCCGGGCGGCAACGTCGACGTGCTCATCCCGGACTCGCTGGGCGTGACGCTGGAGGACGCGCCGGACTGGGTGGTGAAGACGGTCAAGGACGTCACCGGCCTGCCCTTCGTCCCCGACGTGATGCGCGTCCAGCACAACACACCGCGCCTGGGCAACGCCGAGGAGCTGGTGCTGGCGGCGGCGGTGGCCCAGGCGCTCGCTCTGGCACGTCCCGAGGAGCGCGAGGTGAACGTGGAGCTGAAGGTTGGAGACCTCCACGTTCGGGTGCGGCTGGAAATCCCCCTGCCGCTGCTGACGGGAAGCTACGTGGGACAGCTCGACCTGCTGTCGCTGGCCACCCGGCGGCCCAAGGCGACCCACGCGCCCACGCGCTCGCTCCCCACGAAGAAGGTCTCCGAAACACTGCTCGAGTTCGCCAAACCCATCCTGGAGGACGTGGAGGACTCGGAGGATCCGCAGGCCGAGCTCTTCACCTGCCTGGCGCTGGCCCTGAGCGCGTGGAACGCCGTGGTGCAAGACACCTGGGAGCCGGAGAAGGGCTGGGTGGAGCGGGCGCGCGCCACGCTGAAACGGATGCCCCGAGACGTCCGGGAGATGATGCTCCACGATTTCGAGCTGCTGGTGGAGCGCAAGCGGCGCCACTTCGCGGACGACCCCCGGCTGCTCGACGCCCTGGACATCGTCCAGCGGCCGGATGACCTCAGCGTCCGCCTGGCCGGCGTGGTGACGCCAGGCGCCTGGTCCGAATTCGTGGGCGTGTAGGACGAATGACGCGGCCTCAGTCGCGCCGGCCCAGTGTGCGGTCCAGGTTGTAGGCGGAGCTGATGAGCGCCAGGTGGGTGAGCGCCTGCGGGAAGTTGCCCAGGGCCTCGCCGGACATGCCCGTCTGCTCCGCGTACAGGCCCACGTGGTTGGCGTAGCCCAGCATCCGCTCGAAGATGAGCCGCGCCTCCTCCAGCAAGTCGGGCCGGGCCACGCTGGCGCGTGTCATCGCCTCCACCAGCCAGAAGCTGCAGAGGTTGAAGGTGCCCTCGCTGCCGGCAATCCCATCCAACGTGGCCTCCACGTCGTAGCGGAACACCAGCCCGTCCGACGCGAGCCCGCCTTGGGACGGCGGCTTGCGCATGACGTCCAACGTCTGGAGCATGCGCGGGTCCACCGGGGACAGGAAGAACACCAGCGGCATCAGCAGATTCGCCGCGTCCAGCGCGTGGCCGCCGTAGTACTGGACGAAGGCGCCCCGCTCCGGGTTCCAGCCCTTGTCCATGATGTCCTCGAAGATGGCGTCCCGCACCTTGTGCCAGCGGGCCCGGTCCGCCGGGAAGCTGCGCTTGTCCGCCAGCCGGATGGCCCGGTCCACCGCCACCCAGCACATCAGCTTCGAGTACACGAACTGCCGCTGCCCGCCCCTCACCTCCCAGATGCCCTCGTCTGGCAGCTCCCAGTTGTCACACACCCAGTCCACCAGCCGCCGCAGGTGCCGCCAGAAGTCATAGGAGATAGGGGCCGCGTACTTGTTGGACAGGTACACCGAATCCATCAGCTCGCCGTAGATGTCGAGCTGCAACTGGTCCGCCGCCGCGTTGCCGATGCGCACCGGGCGCGCGCCGCCATAGCCCGACAGGTGCAGGAGTTCCTGCTCCTCGGGCACGCGCTTGCCGTCGATGCCGAACATCAGGGGCAGCGGCCCTTCGTCGTACTCCGCGCAGCGCGCCTCCACCCAGCGCATGAAGGCCGCCGCCTCCTGCTTGAAGCCGATGCGGAGAAACGCGTACACGGTGAAGGCCGCGTCGCGCAGCCAGCAGAAGCGATAGTCCCAGTTGCGCGTTCCGCCCGGTGACTCCGGCAGGCTGCAAGTGGGCGCCGCGACGATGGCGCCCGTGGGCGCGAAGGTCATCAGCTTGAGCGCCAGCGCCGAGCGCTGCACCGTCTCCCGCCACCGGCCCGTGTACTGGCAGCCCGACAGCCAGTGGCGCCAGTACTCCACCGTCTCCCGGAAGAGCTCCTCGGAGGACTCATGGTTGTGCACCACCGCCTCGCAGGACGTGCGCGCGCCCGGGTGCAGGGAGAAGACGGCGGACTGGTTCTCATGCAGGGTGAAGGACGCGGTGACGCCCCGCTCCGTCTTCTTCAGCGACACCGACGAGGACAGCGTGAGCTGGAGCGTGTCGGAGGAGAAGGTGGCCCCGCTGTGGATGAGCTTCGTCTCGTGCGTATCCCGCGCGTAGTTGAAGGCCGGGAAGCACTCCATGCGGAAGACCATCTGTCCGCGCACCACCCGCACGCGCCGGAGGATTTCCCGCTCCTCCTTCATCCCCTTCCTGCCCGACATGGGCATGAAGTCGACCAGCTCGCCCACGCCATCCGGCGTGTAGAAGCGCGTCACCAGGACGTTGGTCTCCGGCCAGTAGAACTGCCGCTTCATCACCCCGTCGGGTTCCGGCGCGACGCCCCAGTGGCCTCCCTTCTCACGGTCCAACAGCGCGGCGAAGACACTGGGACTGTCGAAGTGCGGAAAACAAAACCAGTCGATGGTGCCCTCATGGCCCACCAGCGCCACCGTCCGCAGGTCGCCGATGACGCCGTGGTCCTCGATGGCCACCGGCTGTCCCGTCACCGAGGCACCGCCGCTTCCCGTTGCCATGCGTCACTCCTTTTCGAAGGGTCAGATGAAGCGGATGACGTCCTTGATGCCGCCGGACTTCTTGCCAGTGACGACGTCGCAGAAGTCCTCGGGCGAGTGCCTGGCGCAGATGAGCCGCTCCAGCCCCCCGGGCCAGCGGGCCTGGAAGTGCCGCAAGTCCTCCAGCGCCATGTCGAAGTCGACATCCGCCGCGTTCACCGTGCCCACCAGCACCTGGTTGCCCAGCACCACGTCCTTGAGCACCGGTGACACGTCGAAGGGCTCCTCCTTCGACGGCACACCCGTGAGGATGCAGACGCCGTTGGGGCCCAGCGCCTTCAGCGTCTCCAGCGCCGCCTTCGCCACGCCCGCGGCCTCGTAGATGACGTCCGCGGCGCCGACCCTGCGGACCAGCTCCTCTGGCCGCACCTCCTTCGAGGAGATGTAGGGCACCCCCATCGCCTCCGATGCCTCGGCCTTCACGTTGGGCTTGGGGCTGCGCGAATACACCGTGGTGGCATAACCCCGGCGGGCCAGCGCCATGGCGCCCAGCAACCCCACCGGCCCCGCACCCAGCACCACCGCGCGGCCCGGGCCCGCCCTCCAGGGCAGCCGGTCCTGGAAGCGCTCCAGTTGGCGGAGGGCCTTCTCCGCGATGGTGAGCGGCTCGGTGAGCACCGCCACCTCGCGCAGCTCCGCGGGCACCCGGTGCAGGTAGGCCACGTCCTCCACGAAGGACTCGGCGCCGAAGCCGTGGGCGCCCTTGATTCCCCGCTCGGTGTAATCGCCGGTGATGCAGAAGTCCGGATGGCCCCCGCGGCACGGCGGACAGGTGGCATGCGGGCACGGCCGGCGCACGCGGGGCACCACCCAGTCCCCGCGGCTCAGGCCCCGGACGGCCTCGCCCACCTCCACCACCTCGCCCAGACACTCGTGGCCCAGGATGAGGTGGTCCGAGCCCGGCGGCGGGGAGCCGTAGACGAACTCGATGATTTCCTTGTCCGTGCCACACACCCCGATTTCCCGCGTCCGCACCTTCACCTGCGTGGGGGACTGGATGCGGGGCTCGGGGGCGTCGGTGATGACACGCACCTCGCGCTTCTGGGGGAAGACGGCCACGGCCTTCATACGGGCTCCTTGCGATACACGTCCCGGCATGCGGCCAGACGCGGACCAGGACACGGTGATGCCTGCCAGGTACGGCTGCCCGCTCAGACACGGACCCGTGGCGGCACGGGCCCGCTGGTGAACAGCGCCCGCTCCCACGTTGCCCAGGGGTCAACGCTGTGCATGCACGAAACC